>CAZKNM010000055.1:19062-19274 GCA_964554135.1 uncultured Melioribacteraceae bacterium | reverse complement strand
CAACTATATCGATGAGTCAAAAATTATCGGGTATAAACTCTCTATGACAATAGCCAGCTTTAAGATTTTCACTTTCTGTAAATCTGGCATTTCGATGTAAATAATGTACAATCCGCTCGGTGCAAGAAATCTATTCTCATTCTGCAAATCCCATATGTAAAATTGTGAGTCATCGTCTTTTTCCAATGTGCGGACAAGGTGACCTGCAAGAT
>CAZKNM010000055.1:0-18902 GCA_964554135.1 uncultured Melioribacteraceae bacterium | reverse complement strand
TAAATGAGAAAACATCATCTTCGGTCAAGAATGCGGTTGTATTGTCCGTTATGATAATTCTAAATCCATCAACTATAAAATAATCATCCGTGCCTATTATATTTGTTTGATTAGTAAGTTTTATTTCTCCCGATGTTATGTCTTCGAGATTCCACGACAACTGTCCCACCGATTCATGGAAGGCTATCTCATAATGATGGCCGGTAACTTGTGATGAATCAATCACCATCACATCAACATTCGCAGCACTATTACCCGATATGTGAACAGCGGAAATCTCATAACCATAGTCGCTCTCATATCTTATTCCCGGTTTTGGTGATTGCGGCATTACCGAAAATATTTCTATCGGAGATTCGATTGTTTTAGGCAGGGCAAAAGGAGTTGGATTATAAAAATAACTTATGATTGCAAAGAAATATTTTGTTCCGTTGTTAAGCGGCTGGTCATTGATATAATCCCTATCAATTCTTACATATCTCTCGATCCCGGAATCGGTTCCCCGATGTCTTGGAAAAACTATCACTCTACCCGAACTTACATCCAATTGCTCATCTAAAATCAGATCCACACCGTCAATAATATCAAAGGTAGTTATCAAAACCCCTTCACTTAGAGAAGAGGTATCGGCTGGAAGTTGATAAATTTCATAACCCTGGAATTTATACGCAGAACAATCATTTTTCTCAATCGAATTTACATTCTCAATATTACTTCCCCAGGAAAGGATGATGCGTCTGTCAAGGGGACACACAGACACATCAGGTGTGATTTCCCTCCCGGGGAGTTGGAAAAAGTTATCATATAAGGATTGTATTTGTTTTGAATACATTTCCAACATGGTTACCGCACCTAACCTGTCTATGCCTAAATCTGCTCCAGCTGCAATTTCTGCATAGACTACCTCTTGTGTATCACCCGGTGCTAAATCAAACGGACCCGATGCAAGATGCATATTCCTATCACCACATCGGTTATCAATACCATCAATCCAACCTGAACCTGTTACCGGATCACCGCTTAATGTGAATGTTGTCGTTCCTCCCCCCAGCCTGTCAGGTATCGGAAATATATTGCCGGTTCCTCCAAACCTTCCTTGAAAATAATTATACCATGCCAACGTGCCCAACGTATAATCCCCCGACCGAGGATCAATAAAATTATGACCGCCTCATATGAAATGGTTAAAAGCTGTAATGGGAAGATTTCTTTTACCGAATATTTTTCTCCCATCATATATTGCTTCATCGTTAGGGTTTCCATTAACAACCGGACCCTGAAGAAGATCAAATCCAACAGCCGGAGGTGAGTAACCGTATTCGTCATCATATACTTGTCCATTGTATCCATATCCCATGTTTAACGTTGTATCACATCCAGCTAAGTCGTCTCCAGCATTACCGACATCGGCATCAAACCACATCGATACGTACATATCTTGGAAAGTATTCATGCTCTTATTAATAATCTTGTATTTTTTGAAAAGACAATTTTGCAGCGCTTCAGGATATTTATATCCCCAAATCGTTACCTGCAGTTCGATTCCCATTGACGTTGAACCGTACAAATATCGAGCTTGGTTTTCATTCAGGTCATTTGCAACGAACCATAAAGTTTGATCCGCACCAGCAACACCGGGTATATCTACTTGCCAATCGTAAAATCCGTCACCGTCAACATCCTCGAACGGAGCTCCATATTCAGCGGGCCATTCTTTCCAATCCTTCTCGTATTGATTTCGAATATCGGTCAAAGTTCCTTCACGGTCATTCATTTCAGAGGAAAAATCCGCCGTTAAATAATCGGGTCTTACTCTGTAAACTCTTGCAGTTTGGGAATTCGGATCTTCAGCTCCACTTGGTAATATTTTTCCAGGTCTTAATCCTGTTCTATAATGACTGCCGCCGACACGGATTTGTCCGTTTACTTTTGCACCCCACAACAATCCCGATTGAAACACAGCTTCCTTACCGCTACCTTTTGGGAACTCGAATCCAGACTGTCCCGTAGTTGAAATATCAGCCCGCCCATCATTATAAATAATTGTTGAAACATTATTAATGTTGAAATGCAAGTAATGATTAGAAGCACTCTCAACTTTTTGTAAATCATATCTCGTAATTTTCTCACACTCTTGTGCAAGGAGATATGATACTGCAAATAATAGGAGCAAGAGAAACAAGATTGGGAAGAAAAGCCGTTTCTTTATCATAATTGTTTCCTTTAACTGTTTTATTATACCCTAAAAAATCATACCAATAAAAAAGGGCTGAATAAATCAAAATTCGTTAAATGTTGGGATGTAACTACGAATATATTTCGCTATCTACGAAAATTTTTCGTGGTAGGATTATGGAGCTAATAAAAAATATTAGCTCCATTTGTAAGTTAATCAATCTGAAATGAAGCGCTCACAACAGCAGTGATCTCCTTCTCAATTGAACCGGTATCGTTGAATCCGTAATCGGAAACCATGGTTGAATGCAAAGGAGTAATTTGGATAACACCCATCCTAGCATTTCTCAATGGACCTAAGCTGCGCCCTGTTGCATCGGCAATTTTTTCTGCTCTCATTTTTGCATTTGCCGCTGCTTCCGCCTGTATCTCCACTTTAATTTCATCAAGGTTTGTGTAGAGGTACTCGGGTGATTCTACTCTAAAATCAATTCCCTGCTCAATCAACGAACTGATTTCAAGTGAGAGATCCTTTATTTTATTCACATCGTTCGATTGGATTTCGATCCTCTGCTCACAAACGTAGTGAGATACATTCTGCGTTTGATATCCCATATTGTTCAATTCATAAATAGGATACCTGTTGATCGTATAAAAGTTAATCGAGTTTTCCGGAAAACCTTTTTTCTCTAAATATTTCACTACGACAGGCATTTGCCTCTGTAATGTTTGATATGCAAACTTCGGATCCGTACTTGTTGTACTAAGTGTACCTCGAAGGATTGCAAAGTCGGAGATCAATTCTTTCTTCGCAGAACCTGTAACCGTTATGGTTTGTTCTGCGGTCCTTGTCGACTTCCAAACAAAGGCAAAAATAATCACCGAAATAATTAGTGCCCCACCGACTATCGAGAAAGGAATTATCAGATTATTTTTTTCGTTCATGGTCGCTCTCCCATAATCTCTATTTTTTATTTAATTCCACTTTTAAGGTTTCACCTTCGGTCTTTGCTATTGTAACGGCACCGCATGAATCGCTCCAGACATTTATCGTAGTGCGGCACATATCCAAAATTCTATCAACTGCCAAAATCAAACCGACACCTTCAAGCGGCAGTCCAACAGCACTTAAGATTATTGTGATCATTACAAGTCCAGCCATAGGTATTCCAGCCGCTCCTATAGAAGCGAGAAGTGCTGTTACTACTACTATTGCTTGTTGTAAAAATCCTAACTCAATACCGTATGCTTGGGCAATAAACATTGCTGCAACACACTCATATAATGCCGTACCATCCATATTCACCGTTGCCCCCAAAGGGAGCGTAAAACTTGAAATCTTTATCGAAACACCCGAATTATTTTGTACCGCATCCATAGTTAACGGAAGTGTAGCATTAGAAGAGGATGTTGAAAAAGCCGTTAGCAAGGGTGTTGTCATAGCTCTAAAATGTTTCCATGGATTGACTTTTGCAATATATCGGATTATCAAAGGCAGCGTAATCGTTCCATGAACAGCTAAACCAAAGAGAACAACAAGCATATACAAACCTAATCTTTTAAAGATATCCAATAACACTGCCGTATCACCAGCTTGTTCGGCTACAACTCGAGCTACAATTCCGAATATTCCGAGAGGAGTAAATTTTATTACGAACATGGTAATTTTCATCATCACTTCAAAAGCAGAGTTGAAAAAGTCGGTTAAAAAGATTCTATATTTGTCTTCAACCCTTGTGATAAAAAATCCGAACAGAATCGCGAAGAAAATAATTGATAGCATTTTCCCTTCGGTAAAAGCTTTGAAAATATTTATTGGAATAATATAAAGCAGCGTCTCCCCAAAAGATTCCCGTGCAACATCCAATCCTTCTACAACTTGACTGAATCCCAGATCAGCACCAACACCCGGTTGAACAATATTTACAAACAGCAGTCCGGTAAGTATTGCAAATGTACTTGTTGAGACATAATACAACATCGTCTTGAAACCTAATCTACCAAGGTTGCCTCCTGTACCTATATTGGTAACACCCGAAGTAATTGAGCTGAGTATCAACGGAACAATAACCATTTGAAGTGCACGGAGGAATAAATCCCCAAGCCAGCTTATGTAGTCCACATACTCAGTTAAATAGAGACCATAAAGAACTGCAATTACTAAAGCTATCAAAATTTGCCAGTGGAGTTTAATTTTCTTCATTATAATTTCCTTTGATTTCTATAATAGCTTTGTAAGAATTTCATCACACAGAGCGTAGCCCCGCTTAGTAAATTTAATAAAATTATCATTAGTAATTAAGTAACCTTCCCGATTTAATAGATTTATAGTACCACGGTTTCGATCAATCCATTCACTTCCGAATTTCCTTTTAAATTCTATTAAATCCAAACCGCTGCTGCGCAGTGTTAACATTACATATTCTTCGAGCATTTGGCTTTCAGATAACTCTTCCTCGCTCACAACTGCATGACCTTTTAAATTTATTGCACCCAAATAAAACTTCAGACTGGAGTAATTCCACCATCTCCTGCCATCTACAAATGAATGAGCCGAGGTACCAAATCCCAAGTAGTCTTTATAATGCCAGTAAGCGTTGTTGTGTTCACATTCGAAATTAGGTTTTGCAAAATTCGAAACCTCGTATTGGATAAATCCATTATTAGTAAGAATATCAATTGTGGTTTCATATAATTCGGCATCATAGTCGGCATCTTGAATTTTAACTTTTTTATCAAGAACCATTTTGTTCAATATCGTGCCGCGTTCAAGAATAAGACTATATGCAGAAATGTGACTTAAGGGTAATTCGAGTGCTTTTCTTAGGTTTGCTTCCCACTTTTGTTTTGTCTGCCCAGGTAAATTGAAAATCAAATCTATGCTTATATTTTCAATCCCGGCATTAAAAGTATCATATAGCGTTTGAACTGCTGTCGCCGAATCATGTATTCTTGTAAGGAATTTCAATTCATCATCGTGAAATGACTGAACACCGATACTGTAACGATTAACACCTGCATCGGCAAACTCTTTTATCTTTTTTCGATCTACTGTTCCGGGATTGGTTTCAAGAGTTGCTTCAGCATTATTCGATAGATTAAAGTACTTACCAATCGATGAAATTATTTCCCCGATATACCCCGGCTCCATAAAAGAAGGCGTTCCCCCGCCGAAATAAACGGAGGTAATTATTCTATCATTACTGAATAGATCGGCATAATATTTTATTTCTTTCTTCAAAATCCTCAAATAATTGCCAACGTTCTCATATGAAATGATCGAATAAAAATCGCAGTAAATGCATTTGTGATCGCAAAAGGGGATGTGAATATAAATTGCTGTTTCCTTCAAAATGATTTCCTTTCCAGTGAGGGCAATTTATAAAAAAACCCGATTCGATGAGGAACCGGGTTTTTACTAATTCTAAGATTTAATTAAAATCCGAACCACAAACCGCCGGTAACCGTTTGTGTACTGGAAGATTTATAATCGACAAATAAATTAATAACGGCTAATTTCAAATTAGCACCGATAGTAAATCCAAAACCATTCTTACCTTTTAGCTCGAAATCTATAATATCATTTACCGGAATACCTCCCGGACCATCAAAAACATAAGTATATCTTATTGTTGTTTTGGAAGTCTCCATTGTTAGTCCGGCATATGGAGTAATTGATATTCCGAAACCGAAAGTCTTGCTCGCAAATAATCCGTACTGAGAAGCCGTGCTTTCGAATATATTTCCGACTTTAAGCTTCTGGTAGAAATAACCAACACCAATATCAATAGGTAAAGGATTGCTTAACCACACACCTGGATTGTGGAGAAAACCGAATCCGTAGAAACTGAATTTTCCTAAATCCTGAATTTCAATATCTGGGAACCATCTGATCGAAACATTTGTCCCCATAACTGTCCCGACAGTCACTTGTGCAGCAACTTGAGGAAGTGCCGGTAATTCACTCAAATATCCCTTTACTTGATCGATTACCAAATCATAAGCACCGATATTCTGCCCTTCTATAGTTTCACCGGGGAAATTAATATTAACACTTTCATCTTTACTGCCGACGATAGTTGGACCGCTGAAATTTACTTGCCATGCTTCATCTAACATCGCGTCTCTGATAGTAATATAATTTGGTGCTGTTGAAGTAATACCGGAATTATTAAGTATTGCATTAACTTGTTCTAGCGTAAATCGAAATGTACCCGAAGCATTGAATCTATTATCATCGTCAGAGAAAAACGAACCGACTCCGATTACTTTAATCTGCAAACTAAATCCAACAAGACTAGCTGAGGGAACGCCAGAAACCCATCCTGAGTTAAGGTTAGACCCGAAAGCTGATATAATAGGAGCTACATATGCCGCTCCTACTGAAGAAGAAAGATTTGAAAGTGTTTCTTCAAGGCTCTGTGCTTTAACAGCATTTGAATTGAAGAAGAAAACTACAGCTAAGAGAAATGAAACTCTAATTAGTAATAATCTCCTCATGATACCTCCTGAGTTTATTCGCTTAATTAATAATATTATTCAATAAGAATTTAAATAAACAATCGGAAGGTAGCAAAGAAAAAAATGCTGAATTATGACAAAAATCAAAAAAATTACGTGATTAAAGAGTTTAATCCATGTAATAACTTAATTTTTGTTTTGAATCAATTCTTGGGCTCCTTTCAGACTTGCAGCAGTTATCTCTTCCCCGCTCATTAGTTTCGCCACTTCTTTAACTCTTTCATCGTTACTTAATTTCTTTATTGATGTTATTGCCCTATCACGAATGGTTCTTTTCTCAACAACATAATGATGATCGGCAAGTCCGGCAATTTGAGGTAAATGAGTAATGGCGATAATTTGATGAAAATCCGCAAGTGATTTAAGCATTTTCCCGACCTTTTGCCCAATTCTTCCGCTTACGCCAACATCAATCTCATCAAAAATGAGTAAAGGTAATTTGTCATTTTTAGCAAGTATACTTTTAAGAGCAAGCATTATTCTGGATACCTCACCACCTGAAGCAACTTTTACCAGAGATTTGGGATCTTCACCTATATTAGTAGAAATGAAAAATTCAACTTCATCAAAACCGCACGTGTTGTATTTAAATTTCTGGTTATCAAGAAGCAGATAATTTTCAGTATCATCGGAAGCTTTAAGATTAGAAATCTTCACTTCAAAAACCGAATCCGAAATTCCCAGGTAACTCAATGCTTTTTCAATTTCGGTCTTGATGATTTTGGAAATTTCTTTTCTCTTCTGTGAAAGTTTATTCGCTATGGTTCCACATTTAACTCTCAGGTTTTCAATCTCTTCATTCAGCTTTTCTATCCTCACCGAGAAATTCTCGGCTAAATCTACTTCTCTGCCTATCATCTCCCGATGCTCTAAAACTGCTTTTAAAGTAGGACCGTACTTTTTCTTGAGCAGGGTAATCGCTCCCAATCTTTCTCTAACTTCTTCCACTTTCACTGGATCGAGATCAATTCTATCGCGGTAACCCCTCATATGCTCGGCTATTTCATTTATGATGACTATTGCTGAATCACACTCTTCAATTTTTTCCTTAAATGACGAATCTATTTTCATAAGCTCATTCAGTCGATTTCTAATATCAACCAAACGATCATGAACAGATTCTTCTATATCATAGAGACCGTTATAAATTTCATTACTCAACCCCAATAATCTTTCTGAATTATCCAATATCTTTAAATCCTGTTCAAGCTGATCATCCTCACCTTCGACTGGGGCAATTTCATCTATCTCTTTAATCTGAAAATCATAGAGCGCTCTTTTTTCTTTTAATGAAGATTCTTTATTTTTCAACCCTTTTATATCTTGAAGCAGATTACTAAGATGCCTGCCAGCTTCCGAGAATTCATTCAACATTGTTCCATCGATACCAAATTCATCAACCATTTCGATGTGTGTTTCTGTTCGCAGAAGCGATTGATGTGCATGTTGACCATGAAGGTCGACTAATAAATCCCCAACCTCTTTAATCAAATTCAATGTGACCGGTGTATCGTTTATAAAACAACGATTAGCCCCTTTCAAAGAAATTTCCCTTCGGACAATCATTTCTGGAAGGAAGTCAACATTATTTTCTCCTAACAAATTTTCGATCTTTTTATTTCCGTCAATATTGAAAACTCCCTCAACAATAGATTTGGCAGCACCCTTGCGAACAATCTCAGTCGATGCTCTTTCACCCAAAAGGAGTCCCATCGCATCAATCAGTATCGATTTACCCGCGCCGGTTTCGCCTGTAATTATGTTTAAACCCTTTTCAAAATCAATGCTGATATTTTCGATAAGAGCATAATCTTTAATATTTAAGGAAGATAACATTTGTCTTTAGGTTTCCAGTAAGTGATTATACTGTTTAATTGTGAATAAGTATTTTCCGGTGGATAAATTTACAAGAAAAAAAAGTCTTTTACGAGTACTGAGTTTGACATTTTTACATCGATAGTATATATTTTGATTCCAATTAATCATTGTTAACGCGAATTTTTCTGAAGGATTGTGTCGGTTACGTTAGAAAAACAAAGTTCTTAAATAAATTTTACATCGCGGGGTGGAGCAATTGGTAGCTCGTCGGGCTCATAACCCGAAGGTTGCAAGTTCAAGTCTTGCCCCCGCTACAATGAAAGCCTGATCAATTATTTCGGTCAGGCTTTTTATTTATTGGTAATTTGTAAAATCTCCGGCTACCTTAATAGAAATTCCTTAATTTTTAAATGGATTTTTAACTTACACCTATAATTTCACTTGCAAGTCATTTCCGGTTAACGTAAATAGTAGAAGTATTTTGTAGAAGTATTTTATTGATGATTACTAATGAAAAGAAACATTCTTCATGATCTAAGCCCTCCTTCCATTTTGTCAGACTGATATTTTCATTCAATTATTCACTAATAAACTAAACGAACAAAATAATTTCCACGGGGAAGTAAAATGAAAAAGACCATTTACATGATCGGGCTTTATTTCATAATAAATAGTCTTTTGAAAGCGCAGGAAATAAAAGTACATACTTTTGTCGGGAAGAGTCTTAACGACGTAATTACTTCATATGGTAAACCTATATACCAGGATAAAACAAATCCCGATATGATCTGTACTTTTTATCAAACAAATACTAAAAAATACGTTTTTATTTCAGATGCAAACGGTGTTTATCAAGCTCAAGCAGATTTAAATTTTAAGACAAAAGAAGAAGCCCAATCCGTTTTGGATGATTTAATAATAAATTGTATCCAAGACGGATACAAGTCAGATACTCTTGGAACTGACAAGTTTAAAATCCATCGCAAGGGGAATCTGCTCGAAGTTAATGTTTCTCAATTAACAGACGATAATAAATGCCTTATTTCTGTTAAAGCCACTAAATCGGAAGAATAATGAAGTTACGGATGTTTAAGAGTGGTTACATTATTCAAAAACTGAAAATGAAAAACCCAGGCGAAATGTCTGGGTTTTATTTCTAAACAAACCTATCACACACAATTAGTAAAATAAAAGCGTTGAAGTTTCCTTCATTATCTTATTCTTGAATAACGCAAAACTCTTCACTGATAAAATGTTTCGTCAACGGATTATCATAATAAACAATATGTATCCTATAATGATGAGATTGAGGCAAATCGTGAGGAATAGACCATAAAAAAGAACCATTGTTATCAATGCCCTCAGCTATGGTTTTTTTGTACTCGTTTTTTCTATAAAGAAGTATTTCGATTTTAAATTCATTTTCAACAACATCCCATTTTATTTCATGAGTACTTCCTGGGGGCCAAATCTCACCATAATCCGGTTCAACAAGTCTTAATCCCGGTGCATAAGTGGGTGGATTTACAATTCCCGAATCGCTTCCATCTTTTACCGCTTCGCGGCATGATGAAAGGAAAATAACCATTGATACAATAAAAAATAATTTAACTATTTTTAAAATCATCTTATAATATATTTTTATTAAGCAAACAAAATTTCCTAAGTTAATCAAGCATTGATCACAAGACAATTCGCCATTATATCATGCAAAGCCTGTTTCTTCTCGGTAAAACCCGCCATAATATATCCGATCATTAAAATAAGTCCAGAGATAATTTTCCCGAAGTATCTTCCGGTTGCCCTGCCGAATGAAATTCTATTTCCACTCATATCAACTACTTTTATATTCAAAGCCATTTTACCGAGTGTAGCTTGTTTAGATGAAGATTCCATTAAGGCAAAGTACAACCATTGAACAATTATCGCCAATATTGAAAAGAATATGATCACAATAATAAAAACAGAAATGAAAGCTATGATATCTTCATCATGATATTGCTGCATGTTAAATGAAGCAGTGGTGAAATCACCATATTCGCCGAACTCCTCAAGAGATAATATGCCGGCGCCGATAAGAAAGAAGAAAACAGGAATGAATAAAATAGTGTTCACAATTCCGATTATAATTTCGTCGATAATATAAGCGACAAACCGCTTCCAAAAACCTGCATAGCTGAAACTTGTATTTTCCATACTTTACCTCTTCCGCTTGTTTTTAATATTGCTTTTAAAATAAACATAAAATTCACTTTTCGAAATAGTTTTGTAAAAAAAACACGTTTATTGACAGGAATGAAGAACTAAAAACTAATAAAATTCTCTATTTCTGCGGCATGGACTTTAATTCCGGGATATGTTTGCAGTATTTTCATTCCCAGCCAACCTACAGCATTGTTATCGCCGTGTACCAAAATAACTTGTTCAGGCTTTAACAGCTCAACTATCCGCAAGAGCTCTTCTCTTTTGGAATGAGAAGGAAAATAAAATCTTTCGATACTGCATTTCACATTTACCGGTTTACTACTTTCGGAAAAGACTATTTCATCACCCCGTTTTGAGTTAGCTACTCGGTAACCCGGAGTTTCCGAATCCATATAACCGACTATGAATATTGAATTAAGTTTTTGTTTCAGCCATTCACATGCAAGATTATACGACATGGTTTTTTCGATCATCATTCCACTGGAAGCCAATACAATTGAAGGTGTTTTTCTAAGAGAGTTAAAAATATTTGTTTCGTATAAATCCTCCTGAGGTATTTCCTTAAACTCTAACTCAACGTAATTCCGTTTTACTTTGTAACGATTTAAATCGTAACGATAAGAAATTTGTCTTCCAATCCCGCCGGTGAAAATCGGAATATCCGTAAGTACACCTCGCTGCATTAAATTATGAATAACAAATAAAACCTCTTGAGTTTTGCCCAAAGCAAATACAGGAATTAGAATCGAGCCTCCCTGTTCTATTATTTTATTTGCAGAGCGTGCAAATCTTATTTTCTCCTCTTTCCATAAACCAATTTCCGTTGAGTCGGTACCAGCATATGTCGTTTCGGTTATTAATAAATTTATATTTTTCAACGGAAGTTCGGCACCGGCAAGTATTTCCTGAGAAGAAAGATTTATATCCCCCGTGTAGAATATTGTAAATCCCTTATGTTCAAGCAGTATACTTGCAGAACCTAAAATATGACCGGCATCGAATAATGAAACTTCTATATCATCCGAAGTTTCATGTCTTAAACCTCTAAATGAAAATTTTTCGTTGTAATCGAAAGAGCGGATACTTCTTACAAGCAGATCAATTTCTTCATGCGAATACGGTTTTATAACATCCGTACCGGTTAGCCGCTCTTTAAGAATGTTTGCAGCATTATGCAATGTAATTTCTGCTATTTCCTTCGTTTGTGTTGTTGTATAGATAACAACGTGAGGAAATTTTTGAACGAGATAAGGAAGCGAACCGATATGATCTTGATGTGCATGAGATATAACAACAAAGTCTAATGGTAATTCTTCTAAAAGATCGAATCGAGGCAGCGAATCGGTCCCGATCTTCCGCGGATGAATACCGCAGTCCAGCAGAATACCTGTCCCGGAAATGTTTATATAATAACAATTCGCTCCAATTTCATTTGCGCCACCAAGCGGTAAAAATCTAATCATACAAAATGCTTCCTTAAAAAGGAAAAGACTATGCAATCATATTCAATTACATAGTCTCAAAACATAATTTATATTATCTATTATCAATAATACTCATATTCATACTTCACGGTATAAACCTGTTTATCATTCGAATTATATCGTATTCTTTTAATAAGTAAACCCTTTTCATCATACTCAATCTTAAACTTATGTTGTCTGCCACCGAAAGCATTATACATTATATCTTCGACGACATCTCCACGATTATTGTATTCGAACATCTGTTTAAAGTTGCTCGATATTTGTTCTATGAGATTTCCCTTTTTATCGTATTTGTAAGTATTAATGGTTGTTGATTTTTTTGTCTTGGGATCAACTTGAATTTCTTCAGTGACACTACCGGTTTTATTACATTTAAACTTCATCATTGAAACGTTTTCACCTGCTTGATTATAACTCTTTTGTTCAGTCAGATTTTGACCTTCATAATTTAACTGCTCACTCCAAATTTTTTCTCCCTTAGAATTGTAAGTGTCGCTCCTCTTTAATTTTCCAAATTCATTATAATCGTAAATAATTTTATATTCTTCCTTTGAGGTTATTTTATACTCTCGTCTCTCGATTTCACTTGAATTTTTATTATAAGTGGAAACCCGTTGATATTGCAATCTGCCTGTATCATCAATACCCTGAAGTGTTATTATATTCCCTTTATCATCATATTCATATTTCCATTTAGTATCGACCGATTTTCCTCCTTTGAAACGGGTATGCTCTACTTTGTTCCCGTTACTATCATATTTTAAGTACTCGTTAATTACTCCTTCTGGAGCAATTTTTGCAAAACTGCCATGATGATAAATGACGGCGGTCCTTGTCTTCACTTTGAATTTCTTTGCTTTCTCAAGCTCCTTATCTTCCTGAGTGATAAACCTGGGATCATCTGAATAGGATTCCTGCGCATATGATTTTCCCGGATTCCCAAATAAAATTAGAACAAGCATTACCAAGAAAGCACCACATGACAAATTATTAAATTTAATAGAGCTATAAATTTTCTCTGAAAAAAACATTCCAATCTCCTTCCATATTTATTAGTATACTCACTAATGAATTACTCTTGTTCAAGCTGAGATTTTATATTATTCTACCCAATTTTACTATCTCTCTGCATTAATCGTTCCCTATAAAGTTGACCAATTTCAGCACCTATAATAAACAATACGGAAGAATAAAAAATCCAAAATATCACGACAACAACAAGAATGAAAGCTCCATATACCTGGTTAACAGATAAAAACCGTGAAGTATAATAGCCGAAAATATTTCTCATAATTTCCCATAATAAAGTAGCCCATAATGCCGATAATGCAGGCACTCGTTTGCCCAGTTTCTCGTAAGGAATAAAGTAATAAAAAACAAAAAACAATATGAATATTAATCCCAGCGATACTACCGAAAATAAAAAATCATTTATTTCGGTAAACTGATATGGTTCAAGGAGTTTAATTTTATCTGCGGTGTCTAAAAATATATTCACAGCCGGCAATATGAAAATCAATAATGAAACAAATACAAAAAGAAATAACACCATCCCGAAATCCCGAAGCAGACCGATCAACGCATGTTTTTCTTCGCTTACACCGAAAATTTTATTTAGAATTGTACGCATACTGCTGAACAACCAGCTGGAGGTAAACAATAAACCAAGCGCACCGATGTAACCGGCTAGTGTTTTGTATTCGATAACTTCAGGAATACGCTTGAGGATAAATCTCTTTGTATATGTAGCGGCTTCTTGATAAGGAATGATCGCGTCAATAAGAGTATTTACCTGAGCTTCTACTGTTGTAACATCAATGATACTTCCAAGAACGGAAAATATTATTAAAATAAAAGGAATTACACTAAGGATGAGTGAAAAAGCAATCCCGCCGCCGGAAAGAAAAACATGATGTTCATCCAATCTATCATACAGACCACCGAAATAATATTTAAAAAAGTCAACAACCTTTCTGAAGGTTGACGATGATATGTATTTACGGATAATTCTGAGCAACTTAAACTTTGACATTCATTATCTTCGGTATACTTTCGTAATATAATTCCTTCAATTTATTCAGAGGGAATTCATACTGGTCATTTATCTTGAACGTATTCCCTCCTGTTTCCCCTATTTCACAGTATGGAGTGAAACACTTGGATGCGATTCCTTCAAACTGCTCTTTATTCTCCGGAGCCACAGTAACGATAATTCTTGATTGAGATTCTGAAAAAAACGAAAAATCTTCGCGTGTCTTAACCTGAATGCGTACTTCAGCACCGACAGGTTTTTCTTCATTAATAATACAGCATTCGGCAAGCGCAGTTAAAATTCCTCCGTCGGAAATATCATGAGCCGAATTTATCAGTTTGTTCCGGATTAACTTTAATACCAGATTTTGAAGATCTTTCTCGGTTTGCAGGTCAATTCTCGGTGTGTTTCCTTGAACTAAATTGTGTATGACTTTCAAATATTCACTGCCGCCGATCTCCTCATAATCTTCACCGAGTAAATAAATTAAATCCCCTTCACTCTTAAAAAATGATTCCGTAATATGTTCCAAATCTTCTACCAGTCCGACCATCCCGATTACCGGAGTCGGGTAAACCGCAGCGTTCGGACTCTCATTGTAAAAACTAACATTACCGCCGGTAACAGGAGTATTAAAATATCTGCAGGCTTCTCCCATACCTTCGATAACTTCCTTGAAGGTCCAATACATCTCCGGTTTATAGGGATTGCCGAAGTTCAGACAATTTGTTACCGCCAACGGAACAGCGCCTGAACAAACGACATTTCTCGCCGATTCCGCAACCGCTATTTTAGCACCCATCTTTGGATTGAGGTAAACATATCTTCCGTTGCAATCTGTTTTGCTCGCAATAGCTTTGTTGGTCTCTTTTATATAGATAACCGCCGCATCACAGCCCGGGCCGACAACTGTATTTGTCCGAACCATGGAGTCATACTGTTCATACACCCATTTCTTAGAAGCAATATTCGGTGATGAAAAGATTTTCCCGAATGCGTCTATGATGTCCTCGGGTTTAGGAATTTTAGTAAGATTAAAATTTCTTGTTTGTTTTAAATAATTCGGTTCTTTCACTTCGCGGTGATAGACCGGGGCGCCTCCTCCCAAAACCAACTCGTGAGCGAGGATATCTGTTTTTAATTCCCCGTTATGATAAACTTTCAACTGAGTTTCATCGGTCACTTCACCTATTATTTCACAATTCAAATCCCATTTCTCGAATGTTTCAATGACATTTTTTTCAAATCCCTTCTTTGCAATAACGAGCATTCTCTCTTGGCTTTCTGAAAGCATAATTTCATAAGCGCTCATCCCTTCTTCACGTAGCGGAACTTTATCCAAGTCAATCTTCATTCCCGACTTACCTTTCGCACTCATCTCAGAAGTAGAGCATGAAATACCGGCGGCACCCATGTCTTGAATTCCAATCACCCAACCGTTTTTAATAATTTCCAGCGTAGCTTCGAGCAATAACTTTTCAGTGAAAGGATCTCCAACTTGAACAGATGGACGTTTTGATTCCGACTTTTCCGATATTTCTTCCGATGCAAACGTTGCACCATGAATCCCATCACGACCCGTGGATGAACCGACAATCATAACAGGATTGCCTTTCCCTTTGGCAATTGCGGAACAAACTCTGTCTGTCTTTACCAAACCGATTGCCATTGCATTTACAAGAGGATTATCCTTGTATGAATCATCGAAATAGACTTCCCCCGCAACAGTCGGCACACCGAAACAATTACCATAATCGCCTATTCCTTTAACGACTCCTTCGAATAAATACCTCGTTCGTGAATCTTTAAGGGACCCGAATCTCAGGGAGTTTAATGCGGCAATCGGGCGGGCTCCCATAGTGAAAATATCCCTTAGAATTCCCCCTACCCCTGTAGCTGCGCCCTGATAAGGTTCTACTGCCGACGGGTGGTTGTGACTTTCAATTTTAAAAGCTATGGCTAATCCATCGCCTATATCAACTAAACCGGCATTCTCTTCACCTGCTCCAACAAGTAAACGTCCTCCTTCCCTGGGTAGAGTTTTAAGCAAGGCAATTGAGTTTTTATAACTGCAGTGCTCGCTCCACATTACACTAAATACACCGAGTTCTGTAAAGGTGGGTGTCCGTCCTAATCTTTCACAAATCCAGCGGTATTCCTCCTCCGTTAAACCGTGTTCAAGCGCAAGTTCAAGAGCAACATTTGGTTCATTCATAAAATATTTCCGTCAAAATAACCATAAAAGATTGTTAAATATAACATAATTTATCTAGTAATTGAAGGAGAAGAAATTGATATTGAAATCAAAAACAAACATTTCTATTTTTAATTCGTCTTAAAGTTTGCACTATACTTCGGATTCTTTTTTATTCAAGAAAAGTCGGAGCAGCAGATGTCTATAAATTATTCTTCTCATAAATATTGGATAATCACCGGAATAGTACTAATTGCTGCTGTAATTTTATTCTATCCTTCCGGTACATACGACGATCTAAAAATGGAGATAACCCGTTCAGAAGCCATTTCGATAGCCGGAAAATTTCTTGCCCGGCAAAATGTCAGCGTAGATGAATTTTTATCGGAAGGTTTCCTTGAGTCAAACTCTCCCGTTAATAATTATTTACAAAGAAAACTTAGTAACGAAAAATTCTCGGAGTTAATGACAAAAGAAGATTGGCTTACTTACGGCTGGTACATCATGTTTCACAAAAACATGCCGAGGAATTCTTCTCGTACCGTTTATTATGTAACCGTATCTCATAAAGGAAAAGTAGTAGCTTTCACAAGAGAAATACCCGATACGACTTTTATCCCTTCATTAACCCGGCCGGAAGCAACTGATTTAATTACCGAATACATTCAAACCCACACTTCCCTAAATTTATCCGAGTTTGTATTAGCTGAAACAAAAGAAAATAACCTTAGTAAAAGAAATGATTATTCATTCCGATGGGAAAAAGACTTCGCCGAGATACCGGGAAAATTAGTTGTTGAAGCTCAGGTGCAGGGAAATCAACCAGGAGGATTCGAATACGAATTTCGCCCACCTGAAAATGCAGGACAATACATACAGGCTTCCGAAGCTTTGTTCAATACAATTTCGGTTATTTTTATTTTCTTCTTTACTCAATTAGCTATTTACCTTTTCCTTAAGAAATACCACCAAGGGGAAGTATGGATTTCGATGGGTAAGAGACTATTCATCCTCTACTTTGTTGTCTCGGTGATAAATTTGATAAATGCCTGGCCCGGCATAGCAAGAGGAACTAATATCGGTGATTTAAATTTTTTGACGACAAAAATAATTCTCGCACTTATTAACGGATTCCTCGTTTATTTCTTCGTCAGCTTGTTGATATTCGCGAGCTGGTCGGTGGGTGAGTCTTATTCACGTTCGTTTTGGCCCGATAAATTGCGGGGAATGGACGCATTCATAAAAGGACGGATTTTTTCCACACAATCCGGCAGCTCATTGTTGAAAGGTATGGTAATCGGCATCGGGATATTTCTCATTCATCTAATATTATCCGCATTACTAAACACGGGAAGTGGTGAGGCTTTCATTAATATTGTATCATACCTGCGCGTTTACAACGGATATATGCCGGTTGTTGACATACTATCCGACGCTTTTACAACTTCCATGCTGTTTAGTGTTGCTGTAACCTTTTTTGTAATAAACATTACATATCAGAGATGGAAGAAAAAGTGGATTTCTATTTTCTTTGCCGGATTAATCACATCTATATGTATTGCCGTTGTCTATTCCTCAATCTCGATAAACATATTTTATCTCGATCTTATCATCCTTTTCATCATCGGCTGCCTATTCGCTTACCTCTTCTTTATGTTCGACCTGTTGACGTTAATTAGTATTAACGCTCACGTCTTTCTTTTGAAGAGCGGATTTATTCTACTCGGCGGAACGAACTCATTTTTTGAAATTAACCTTCTCCTGCTGCTTCTGGCATTTTTAGTTACACCGGTTATATACATTATCAGCAGAATCAAGAAAGAAGAATTTGTCTTGGAGAACTACGGCGCTCCTTCCCATATACAGAAAATTTCCGAAAGGGAGCGGATGAAAAAGGAACTTGAAATTGCCGCTAAGGTTCAGTTAAGTCTTCTTCCGAAAGAACAGTTGAAACTTGTCGGTTACGATATCGCGGCGACAAGTATTCCTGCAATCGAAGCCGGCGGTGATTATTACGACTTTGTCAACCTTGGGGATAATAAAGTCGGCATCGCAATCGGCGATGTATCGGGGAAAGGTGTCGGCGCCGCAATTTATATGACCTTGACGAAAGGAATTTTACAAGCACACGCGGAAGAAAATGTCTCTCCTAAAATCGTTCTTGGTAAGGTAAACCGCTTACTCTATAAAACAATTGAGAAGAATTCTTTCGTGAGTATGTTCTATGCCATTTTAGATACGAGCAAACACCAGATCGTCTATTCACGTGCGGGACATAATCCCGGTATTCTCTGCGGACTGCAGGACGGCTCGACAAAGTTATTAAGAAGCCAGGGTATGGCGCTCGGATTGGAAGAAGGTTCCATCTTCACCAACACTCTTACAGAAGAGACATTTAATATCAACAACGGAGACGTGCTGGTTTTATACACGGACGGTTTTACGGAAGCAATGAATGAACGCCTCGAAC
>CAZKNM010000054.1:0-19276 GCA_964554135.1 uncultured Melioribacteraceae bacterium | reverse complement strand
AGAAATTTTGTACGATAAGCTAAAGATTTAATGAAATAATTGAAAGAGGATAATTTGTTGGGAAAATTGATATGGGAAAGATCAATGAATAAAAAAAGCAATACAGAAAGGCCTGTATTGCTTGAACTTGGATATATTTTATCTCAGCTAATTTTCTTTCTTTGTATTAAGTGCATTGATGTGACGATTTAAAACAGATTTCTTCCGTGCAGCCGTATTTCTATGCATTCTACCTTTGCTGACGGATTTATCGATAGTAGAGACAGCTTCTTTCAAATATTGATTTGCCTTTTCCTGATCTTTTGTGCTTAGAACTTTATTCGTTAAGGATATGGTTTTAGAAGCCATGGCTTTGTTTCTTTGTCTTTTTCTCTCGCTCGATCTAATTCTTTTCTTTGCAGATTGATGCTGCGCCATTTTTAGTCCTATTTTGTTGTAAAAAAGCGCTCAAATATAGCGCTATTGAAATACTAAATCAAATATTTCTCGGATTAATAAACTTTGCTTACAAGGTATTAAGAGATTGTGGACTTGGTATAAAAATATCATTATTTTTTTGATGTAAAGAATAACTTGTCTTATTAAGATTAGAGATGTTTTGTTAAAGGTTAATGAAATATTTTATTCAGTGCAGGGGGAAGGGACTAATGCCGGAAGACCCTGTGTATTTATACGTTTAACATATTGCAACCTGAGATGTACATATTGTGATACCGAATATGCATTTGATGAAGGTTACGATACTTCTATCGCTTCTATTTTACAGGAAATAAAGAAATATAAATGCAAGCTCGTTGAAGTAACCGGTGGAGAACCGCTGGTTCAAAAAGAATCACAAGATTTATTGACGAAACTTTGTGATGAAGGATATGAAGTTTTGCTCGAAACGAGCGGAAGTCTATCTATTGTGGATGTTGACCGCAGAGTAAAAATAATCATGGATTTTAAATGTCCGTCAAGCGGAATGGTTGAGAAAAATTTATTTGAAAATGTTTACCATTTAAAATCGACAGATGAAGTTAAGTTTGTAATTGGGGATAAAGAAGATTACAGCTGGGCTAAAAATTTCATAGAGAAATATGATCTTATAGAAAAATGTGAAGTACTTTTTTCACCTGTGTTTAATAAGATCGAGCCGTTGACTTTAGTCAATTGGATTTTGCAAGACAGCCTGGATGTTAGATTTCAATTTCAAATTCATAAATACATTTGGAAACCGGAAACTAAAGGTGTATGATGAAAGTTGCGAAAGAATTCCACTGGGAAATGGGTCATAGACTAACATTTCATAAAGGTTTGTGTAAGAATTTGCACGGACATTCCTATAAAATGATAATCGAATTCTCAGGTAATACGGATAAGAATGGGATCTTAATCGATTTTTATGATATAAATTCATTCATAAAACCGATCCTTGATGAATTAGATCATTCCATTATGGTTAATGAATCAGATAAAGAATTGATTGAAGCACTGAAAAAAATAGGTTCGCGGTTTGTGATTATTAATTCTGAAACAACCGCGGAAAATATTTGTATCTATCTTCTCGAACTAATAAAAAAAACCAACCTGCCCAAGAAGATCTCGAAATTAAGAATACAAGTTTTCGAGACGGATACAACTTATGCTGAAGAAGAAATGATGATAGAATAAAGTAATTACCAGACTATTTTAAGGCCTGCTTGAACTTCTTTATTTCATCCAAAATAAGCGGCAGTATTTCACCGGATTTACCTATAATAGAAAAATCAACCAACTGGGAAATTTCCGTAGGTTGAATATTTATTTCAACCAAATAAGCACCTGAACTTTTTGCTGTAATCGGAATATAAATAGCGGGGTACACCGCTGCCGATGTACCTACAACAAAACAAATATCGCACTTCTCAGCTTCTTTCTCAGAGGCGTTAAAAACATCCTGCGGAAGCATCTCACCAAACCAAACCACGTCAGGTCGTACTAAACCGTCGCACATTTTGCATCGTGGAGCTTTATCAGAAGATATGAATTCTGATATATGGGCATAAGTTTTACATTCTATACAGTAATTTCTTTCTATATTTCCATGCAACTCATATACTTTCTTACTTCCTGCTCTTCGATGAAGATTATCCACGTTCTGTGTAACGACCGTGACATTAGGATAGTATTTCTCAAATTCGGTAATAGCTAAGTGTCCGGGATTCGGCTGTGATTCACTAACTATTTTTCTTCTGTATTGATACCATTCCCAAACCAGATCGGGATTTTGTAGAAAGGAGTTAAAGTTCGCAAGTTCTTCCGGTTTAAATTTTTTCCATAAGCCGTTTTCCCCTCTGAATGTAGGTATACCGCTTTCAGAGGAGATTCCGGCACCGCTGAAGAACAAGATCGAGCTTGCGGATTTTAATTTATTAATGAAAGTTTTATCAAATTCCAATCTGCTCTCACTGTTATTCGTCTTCTATTTCTTTCAGTAAATTTTTAACTTCTTCTATTTTCACTTCATCGTCTTCATCTCGGATAGGACAATTAAGAGCTCCATTCAGCATAATGCGTGCTTGATCATACTCGTCTTCTTCAATCAATGCGTAAGCATAATCAATATAAATCATCATGAGAGTCGGATCCAGATCTAGAGCTTTTTTATATTCTTCAAAAGCAATGTCAATGTCAGCCCAACCGAGTCCGAGTATGGCTCGTGCAGGCGCCCATTTTTCACTTACCTTGTGATGAGTGCGGGCATATACATAATGTGCTATTGCCTGAATATCATCTCCGCCGTTGCCTAACTGAATAGATTTTTCACAGTCTGCTTTAACGTCGTTTGCTAAACCGATCCCACCGGTAAATACTCCTCTGAACAATGCTAACCTTCCTTTAGCAATAGATCTTCTTAAGTAAGTAACGGATTTATCTGGCGCGAGTTTGACGGCCTTCTCAGCATATTCAACCGATTTTTCATATGTGGCTTCCTGCTCATCCATTTGTTTGTCGGTGCTTGTAGGCATGTGTTCGCCGATATCAACATAAGCACGACTTATTTTCCAAAGAACTTCCCAATTATTGGGTGAAAGCTTATCGGCTTTGTTATAATTCTCAAGAGCCTTCACATTGTCGAACTTTTTGTAATAGTCGTCTCCCGCTTTCATCAGCTCGTCAAATGTTTGAGCATTAAAGGAGGAGAATGTAAATAAGAAAAGCAGAGTTACGGTAAGAGTAAGATGGAATGATTGGATTTTCATAATGCAGTCCTCGTTTTATTAAGAAAAAATTAATCATTTTTTGTTTCTTCATCGCAAGAAGGGATGAAGAGAGAAGTATTGGCCAAGGGGAGAAATCTTGTCCAGTTACTTCCCTTGTTTTCGTCTTCTTTGATTGCACTAAGATAAGCATTTGTTTTTGCGCTTATTTCATCGGCTTGGTACAGCACAATTGCCTCAAGAGTTTTGGGCTCAATTGGTGATGCGAATTCCAATTTCCCTTGATGACTGAGAATCAAATGAAGTAAATGATCTTTCAATGTTTCCGGGAATTTTTTTATCGACCTTATTTTTTCCTCGATCTTTATTGCGGCTAATGTGATATGCCCGATTAATCTTCCTTTATTGGTATAATCGAAGGTAGCGTCATAAGAAAGTTCATCGATTTTTCCGAAGTCGTGAATTAGAGCGCCGGTTATTAGAAGATCTCTGTTCAAACGGGAATGGATATCACACATTAAGTTACAGATTCTTGTAACCTCGAGAGTATGTTCTAACAGTCCGTGTATATAAGAATGATGCCAAGATTTACCAGCCGGAGCTCTGGAAAATTTAGAAAAATTTTCGCCTTCAAAGATACTTTTTATTAATTCTTTCAAGTAAGGGTTTTCGATTTTGTTCACCCACTCATTTAATTCTGATAACATTGTATCGGGATTACGTTCGGATTTAGGCATGAAATCTTCTACTTTAATATTATCTTTGTCAGGCGCTGCAAGGATATTACTAATTTTAATCTGAGGGAATCCAGCGAATTCTTCAATTTGTCCTGAAACCTTTACTATAGTTCCTTCTTTCATTCTATTTTTTATCTGATCGATGTTATCCCAAATTTTTGCCGGGAGAGAGGAAGATTTATCTCTTAATTCAAGGTTAATATAAGGTTTATTATTTCTAGCGACTTTGATTTCAAATTTATTGATGATGAGAAAATGATCAAGTTCATCACCGATCTTCAGCTCTATGAGGTCTCTCTGATTTAACATAAGCAATTGATCTTCGATTTGGCTTATACTTATTTAGACGTTAAAATAAGGAAAATTTTATTGAACGTAAAAGACTAAGAATCTACTTTTTTCACGACACTTTCGGCAGGAAGTGTAACCAATATCGAGCGATGAAGAGTGTCGATAGTTATTGCAAGCATCCTCTCATTTTTTATATATGTTACAATCCCTTCAACATCTTTAAATGGGCCTGATACAACTTTGATTTTTGCTCCTTCTTTAATTTGATCTGAAACTATAATATCTGGATTTCCCTCTAATAACTTTTTCAGATTTTCTATTTGCCATTCGGGAACGATGGCCGGCTTACCATGAAAACTGATAGTCTTGACAATACTGTTTTGCTGAAGTGCGTCTAGACGTCCCCTCTCATCGCAATGGATGAAAATATATCCTCGAAATATCGGTTCGGTAACTTTTTTTTTACGGTCACTCCATTGTTTAAGTTTTGTAGTAGTAGGCAGGTAATATTCTAATTTGATATTAGCCAACTGCTGAGCAGCTTTGAATTCATGACGTGGTCTGGTGTATAGAGCATACCAATTTATATTTCTATTAATTTCCGATTGGGGCATAATCAAATCAGTCGTAAAAATTTTTTTGAATAAATTTATGGGGAATCAACCTACTGGAACCACCCGATATTTTCTTTTAAATGTTGAATAAGAATATCGAGATCGGCAGGAGCGTTTAATAATGTTTCTATCTTTAACTCGATATATTTTTTTCTGATTTCCTCGTCAATTTTATTCGCTATAACCAATATAGGAATATTTCTTACCGAACTCCTGTTTTTGAGAGTTTCAACGAATTGAATTCCGTCCATTAGAGGCATATCGTGATTAATAACAATAGCAGCAGGTATATTCTCTTGAATTATACTTATCGCTTTGTAACCGTTATCGGCTTCGATTACTTCGAAATTATTCAAAGTGTGCACGATTTTTTTTCTGTATTCCGATCTCACTTTCTCGTTATCATCCACGAGCATTATAATATTTTTTGTTTCGGGTATGGTAAAGTGAAATTCGCTTCCTTCATTCAACTTAGAATAGAACCAGATATTACCCTCATGTTTCTCGACAATTTCTTTCACGAGTGCCAATCCGAGACCTGTACCTTTTTCTCCTTTTGTTCCGGGGATAGAATACTTAAAATCTATTTTAAAAAGTTTTGATTGATTCTCCTCTGAAATTCCAATTCCCTCATCTTTGATAACTATTTCTATCATCCCCTCCTTAAATTTCTCAACAACGACTTGAATCTGTTTTCCATTCTCTGAAAATTTAATTGCATTACTAATTAGGTTGAGAATTGCTTGTGAGATGAGTCTTTCATCTGCGTTAATAAACAAATCGTCCGGTATGGAAGTTTTAATCTCTATATCCTTACGCATTGCTGCGCCGGTTAAAGTTGAAACACAGTTTGATATTATGTTACGTATATTTAGCCGTGAAGGATCTATTTTTGTTTTCCCTGTTTGAAGCCTCGATAAATCGACCAAGTGATTGATCATCTGAAGCTGAGACTTTGAAGCATCGTATATGTAGGATAAATATTCTTCTCTTTCTTCATTCGGTAGATTTTGTTCATTCATCAGAATTTCCGTAAATCCAAGAAGGGTTGTAAATGGAGCTCTCAAATCGTGGGATACTATTGAAATAAATTTATCCTTGATCGAATTCATTTCTTCTAAATGCTCTATGGTGTTTTGTAATTCGGTATTTTCCGCTTTAATATCACTGATGTTCGAAGCAATACTTAAAGACCGCTGGATGTGACCTGTTTCGTTCTTCTCAACCTGCATAGTTTCTTTCAGCCAGACAGTTTTATTTTCTTTGGTAATAATACGATATACTAATTCGGCAGTTTCCCTTGATTTTTCCACTTCTAATTGGGTAATTTGTTTTTTTATATTAAGTAGATCGTCTGCATGGATTAATGCATGAATGCCGCCCTCTCGTTTTTTTAATTCTTGCAGAGTATAGCCGCATAGTTGAAGCATGGTTTCCGAGTAAAATGCGGTACCCGTTTTACTTGTGTAATCAACAAACCATAAGTAACAGTCTAATTGGTGGGATAATTCCGAAAATCTGTATTGGTCCATTTCTTTTAGAATCATATGAGAAAGTCTCGGTGCTATTTATTACAAATATAAAAAAATAAATGGAATACTACATTATTGAAAAGCGCATTGAGGGCGAAACGAGATTTCTGCAACACACTTTATTAGTTACTATACTTCTGTTTCCAAAGTTAACTTTCCATTTCTTTAGGAGATTTTGTAGGAATGTTTAACTCTTCCATTTTTCTGTATAAAGAAGAGAGCCCGATATTCAGGGCTTTGGCAGCTTCTTCTTTGTTGTAATTATATTTTTTGATTACCTTTAATATGTGTTCTCTTTCAAAGTCTTTCAAGGCGTCTTTTAGAATATCCGGGTAACCCGTGAAAGAATCTTCTCCAATTAGATAATCGGCTAAATCTTCCGTTCTAATCACATCACTTTTAGAAAATATTACCGCCCTTTCAATTATATTTTCCAACTCTCTCACTCCGCCACGCCATTCATGAGACATTAGAATTTTTATCGTTTCATTATCAACACCGAGTATTTTTTTCCCCATTTCAAAGCAATATTTTTCAATGAAATGATTCACCAGTAAAGGTATATCTTCCTTTCTCTCGCTGAGAGTGGGTAATTTGATTTCGACTACATTTAACCGGTAAAATAAATCTTCTCTGAACTCACCGCTTTTTGTTTTTTCATGTAAGTCTTGGTTTGTTGCAGCAATTATTCGTACATCAGTGTTAACAGGTTTTGTTCCGCCGACAGGATAAAATTCTTTATCTTCAATCGCCCTTAAGAGTTTAACTTGTAAGTTCAGTGGTAAGTCGCCTATCTCATCAAGGAATAGTGTACCATAGTCAGCTACTTTGAATAAGCCCAGCTTGTCTTCCGAAGCACCGGTGAACGAACCTTTCTTATGCCCGAACAATTCACTTTCGATTAAATTTTCCGATATAGCACCGCAGTTAATGGGTAGAAAAATATTTTCCTTTCTTTTGCTGTTGTAGTGGATAGCTTTGGCAACAAGCTCTTTACCTGTACCGCTTTTTCCACTTATTAAAATATTACTGTTCGTGGGAGCAACTTGCTTGATAAGATCGAATATCTTGTTCATGGAATTACTTTTACCGATTATCTTTTCAAAACCTGCCTCTGAGGATATTCTTTGACGGAGAGATTTATTCTCTTGGGCTAATTTTTTGTAATCGAATAAATGTTTTATTTTTATTATTAAATCGTCGAATTCGATCGGTTTTATTAGATAGTCAAATGCACCTCTGCGCAAGGCTTCAATGGCCGTTTGTACGGAAGCATAAGCAGTCATTACTATAAAAAACGAATCGGGGGATATCTCAGCAGCTTTGCAGCGAATTTGCATTCCATCCAACTTGGGCATTTTAATATCCGTAATCACGATGTCGTAATTTTCGTTTTTTATCTTTTGTAATGCTTCTTCACCGTCAACGGCCGTATCAGCCGAATATCCTTCCTCTGAAAGCACAAACTTCAGTGAATCTCTTATTGCTTTTTCGTCATCAATAATCAATACATTTATAGACATACTTTCTCCTAAAAATGATTTTCTTCATACGGCAGTTTGATTTTAAAACAGCTCCCTTTTCCCGGTTCACTTTCAATCAATATATGCCCTTTGAATTTTTTAATGATCCCGTAACTGATGGCCAAGCCTAAGCCGGTGCCCTTACCAACTTCTTTAGTTGTGTAAAAAGGATCGAATACTTTTTCTATTATATCTTTTGCAATACCGCAGCCATTGTCAATGATTTCTACAAATACATGAATTTTATCGTGATACGATTTGACCTTGATTGTACCGTTTCCCTCAATTGCATCTAGAGCGTTGATAAGAATATTAACAAATACTTGAAGAAGTTGATCGGGCACAATGTTCACTTTCGGTAAATCGTTGTCCAGCTTGGTTTCAAATTTTACTTTCCTAACGCGCTTATCGTATTTAACGATTCCCAATGCAGTTTTAATTACGTCCGTAATCTGGATTACGGATTTCTGATCGCTTGGCGGTCTGGAATAATCAACCAATTCTCTTACAATTTTGGAAATTCTATCTATGTTTTCTTTTATTGTTATCAGCTGTTTGCTGATGAATTCGTCTTCGTTTTTTCTTTGTATGATTTGGACAAGAGATGAGATTGAAGCTAAAGGATTACCTATCTCGTGAGCTATTCCCGCCGCCAATTGACCGATTACGGCAAGTTTCTCCGATTGATCGATTTGTTCTTTGAGTTTTTTTACTTCTGAAAAGTCGTTGATAATAATTGTCCTGCCAATGTATTCACCTTTAGGACTTGGAAGCTTTGTTACATTAAGCCGCACCGCAATTATGTCTCCGCGTTTAGTTCTTCTTTCCGTCTCAAGGATTTTAAGAAAACCGTTCTTCTTCGCTTCCGTTTGGATGTATTTTAATTCTTCAAAATATTTTTTTTCGTTTGGCAGTAATAAGGTGGATGGTTTGCCGATGACTTCTTGTTCTGTATATCCGAAAATTTTTTCGGCTCCTTTACTCCACGCGATGAATTTTTCCTGGTCATCTACAATTAAAATAGCCGAATCGGACGCATGTAAAATATTTTTCAGCTGCTGTTGATTTATATCCAGTTTATAAGCAAGCCTATCGCGGTCTTTTGCCAGCTCTTTCATCTGTACTTCTTGATGTATCATGCTGTAACGAGCAAATATCTGTTCGAACAAGTCGTCCAAAAATCCGAGTACATCAACAGTATCAAATTTTTTCGATTCACTCGATTCTATTGAGGTAAGAATTGAATACCTTCCGCAGCTTAAAATATGACTGATTTCCAACAAACTTAAGTTTTCCTTTGAGAACAAATTGTACGTCTCGATTAAATATTGATCGGCATACTTATATTCGGATTTTTCGATAAGTTCGATAAATGTGTTTATGCTCGACTCAGTAAATGTTTTAATTTGGGATTCACTCAGCTTGTCTTTAAAATTCTTGAGCAATTTTTGATTCCACCCTGCGAGAATCGAATTAAAATTACTCTGCAATATTTCCGAAATGAACTTTTGCATTGCTGACGAGTGGTTTAGTTCCCTTGTAAAAGCTGAAAGTGATGTTTTATTATATCATTAAAAATAAATAAAGGATGCACTAATAAAAAGTAATAGAGTCTATAGATAGCATGATAGTTTGAGGGACATTGCAGAATATGTTGAAAAGAATGATTATTTTCTAACCAATAGATAACAAATTGAGGTGAAGACATGGCTAAACTAATTAGATGGTCTGCTGTTTTCTTGATGGTATTTTCTTCTTTCTATGCCGCCAACGATGAAATTACTCTCTCATCAAAACTTATGTCGGTTAAGGTGTTTCTTCGCGGAGCAGAGTTGCAGCATACTGCAAATATAAAATTGGAATCGGGATTAAACGAACTTGTTTTTAGCGGCCTGCCCATTGGTATTGATCAAAGCAGTATTCAAGTGACCGCCGAAGGAAATGCCGTAATATTATCCGTTGCTCAACGAACAAACTATTTAAAAGCTCAACAGAGAACAGAGCAGGTGCAACTACTTGAAGATTCATTGAAGATTCTTAAATATAATATCGGTAGGATGACAATTGAAAAAGAAGTTCTCAGCTCGGAAACAGATTTGATTCTTTCGAATAAAATTATCGGCGGTAAAGAAAAGGGAGTTACAGTCAGCGATTTAAAAGCAATGGATTCATTTTTCAAGGAAAGGTTAACCGTTATTAAAAATAGTATTCTGGATATCGATTTAAAAATTGAATTGGTTCAAAAAGAAATTAAGAGGATCGAGGATCAACTTGATGAACTGAATAAGAAAAGGAACATACCTGTTAATGAGATAGTGTTAACTGTTTCGACAAAAACAGCAACAACTCTTAATATGCAGTTATCGTACATGATTTACGATGCCGGCTGGACACCAAGTTATGATATTCGTGTGACGGACATCGAGCATCCTTCAAAACTTACATACAAAGCCGATGTATGGCAAAACAGCGGAATAGATTGGTTAAATACAAAAATTATTCTCTCAACCAGAGATGCCCGACAGGGAGGGACAAAACCGGAATTGTATCCATGGTTCATCGATTTTGCAGAAGAATACCCGGTTACGTACGGTGCTAAGCATGAGGCTCTTCGTAAAACAATGGAAGTAACCGCGATGGCACCGGAATCTATGGAAGCAGAAACTATGGCAGATTACATGGTCGTGAATCGAAATCAATTGGCAGTGGAGTTTGTTCCCGATATTAAATATTCAATTCCATCCGATAGAAAACCTCATACGGTAATGCTGCATGAATATGAACTCCCAGCGAGATATGAATATTACTGTGTACCTAAATTGGATAGAGATGCATTTCTGGTTGCCTACCTAAGTGATTGGGGAGAATTTAATCTGCTGCCGGGTAAGGTAAATATTTATTTTGAAAATTCATTTGTCGGTAATACAAGTATCAATCCGTATGTATCAAAAGATACACTTGCCGTTTCTTTAGGAAGAGATAAAAACATCGTTGTTACGAGAGATATGTTGAAAGATTTTACCGAAGATAAATTTTTAAGCAGTGATGTTGAAAGAATATTCTCTTATGAAATATCAATTAGGAATAATAAAGCTGAGAAAGTGCAAATATTAGTCGAAGATCAATTACCGATTTCCCAAAATGAAGATATTGAAGTTAAACTGATTGATAAATCGGGCGCAGCATATGATAAGGATACAGGAAAGATTCGATGGATACTGGAAATCGATCCGTCACAAGTAGTGAAGAAAAAATTTGTATTTTCTGTAAGATATCCGAAGGATAGGAATATATCAAATTTATAAGAGAGAGGAGAGGTATTGTTAAAATCTATTGTTCGGAATTATTTGACGAATAACTTTTATAATATCTCTCTTTTTTTTCGGGTTTGGCTTTGCTGATATCTACTAAAATTAATCCATCCACGCAGTTTTCAAATAACTCGTCGATTCCAAAATCTAAAAATTGTACGCCGCCTTCATCACACAACTCGGTATATTGTTTGAATAAAATCGGGACTGTATATCCTTGAGATTTGAGAAGTTTCTTCAATGTAAAGTAATCTTTCTTGTGACCATCACCACGAAAACAAATACTAAATTCTTCAATTGTATTTTCAGGAATAATATACTTGTTTTTGGAAGTTGCTAAGTTCAATTGAGATCCGAACCATTTATTAAAATAATAAACTATAGCTCTTCTTGCCATTTCGGAATAATGACTGCTGATACTAACAGCACCGAATAAGAATCCTATATTCGGATGATTAGCCGTATATGCACCGATTCCGTGCCATAATAAATCAAGAGCATCTGTATTCCAAAATTTAGGTTGTATGAAACTTCTTCCTAATTCAATAGAGTGTGGAAAATAATCTTCAATTAATTCTTGGGAAAAATTAAACAATGTAGATGTATAAAATCCATTGTAACCGAATTTATTCAAAATGGTTGAGCCATCTCCGATTCTATAGGATCCGATTATTTCAAACGTTTCCTGATCCAATAAAATCAAATGTTTATAGTACTCATCGAATTTATCCAGATCTAATGTACTGCCGGTTCCTTCTCCCACTTCTCTGAACGTAATTTCTCTAAGGCGTGCAATTTCATTTAATGTATTTGGAGATTCTTTGAGGGTTGTTAACCTGATTTCTTTATTGTTTTTTGTTCTACCCAGTAATATTGAATTACTAAGCTCTTTTCTTACCAGGTTTATACTTGTCGCTAGATTAGTTCTCCCTTTTTTTATATTATTATTCATAACCACAAAGACATTTTTAATATTTCTTTAAGGAGTAGTAATTTTTCTAAGTTTTTTGATTGCTTCTTTTTCGCTGTCGTAAACCTTTTTGATACCATCGCCTAGAGCATTTTCGATATCGCGAATATTTCTCACCAGTCTTTCAAATCCTTGAACTTCTACCGAAGCCGCCTGGTCGCTTCCCCACATCGCCCGATCCAGTGTTATGTGCCGTTCGATGAATGTTGCTCCTAGTGCGACGGCTGCATATGTTGATGCCAGTCCGGTTTCGTGGCCCGAATAACCTATCGGGATACCGGAAAATTTTTCTTTATATGATTTAATGACTCTGAGATTCAATTCCTTTAACTTACACGGATAGGAGGATGTTGATTGAGCGATTAGTAAGTTTTCATGACCGATAAGTGCAATGGCTCTTTCGATTTGATCGATGGTGGACATACCGGTAGAAAGGAATATAGGTTTCCCCTTTTCCCGCATTTTCAAAAGCAGGTTTTCATCTGTTAATACTGCAGAAGCAGATTTGTATGCAACAGGATTGAATTGCTCCAAGAATTCTACCGATTCTTCATCCCAAGCCGAAGCAAACCAGTGAATGTCTTTATCTTTGCAGTAACGGTTGATCTCCGCATATTCTTCTTCACTGAATTCTACTTTGTGCCGGTATTCGATGTAAGACATCACACCCCATGGCGTCTCTCTCTCATTGTACCATTGGTCAGGAGGAACGCAGATCTCCGGAGTTCTTTTTTGAAACTTAACGGCGTCGCATCCGGCTTCAACAGCACCTTCAATTAATTTTTTCGCAATTTCGAGAGAACCGTTATGATTTATACCTATTTCTGCTATAATGTAAACAGGTTCTCCGTCCCCCACAAATCTTTCGCCGATTTTTACCTTAGATTTTTTCATCGATTATTTTTTTGTTATTGGTTTTTTTTGCAGAAATAATTATCTCAGCAAGATCCCGGAACGCACCGTACCCGCCGCAGCTCTGAACAATAATGTCCGCAACCTCTTTTGCAAATTTTGTTGCATCAGCCGGGCATGCGCTTAGTCCGACCTGCTTCATAATTTCAATATCGTTTGTATCGTCACCTATGTATGCAACTTCAACTGCCTTTAGTTTTTTTCTTTCGAGAATTTCTTTCAATACTTCATGCTTCTTGCTGACGCCGAGATGAAGTTCGGTAATATTCAATTTTTTGGCACGGACTCTTACGACTTCGGAGGCTTCACCAGTTATTATACCAGTTTCAACGTCCGTGTATTTCCTGAGTCTTTCTACACCCATCCCATCTCTAATGGAAAATCTTTTCATTGTTTCGCCATCCGCGGTATAGTATGTCCCTGTATCCGTTAGAACGCCGTCGCAGTCTGCTAGAATCAATTTAATTTTTTTTGCTTTTTCTAAAATTTCTTTATTGACTCTCATATTACCTCGTTAAATGAATTACCAGCAAGTCCAACCTCCGTCAACAACCAAGTTGGCACCGGTCATATAACTTGAAGCATCACTTGCCAAAAAGACTATTGCACCTTTATAATCTGTCGGCTTAGCCATTCTTCCGAGAGGAGTTTTATTTGAATATTTTTCTACAAAAAATTTATCTTGTTGATTTTCAACACCTCCCGGTGAAAGGGAGTTTACCCTAACTCCCGAATTTCCCCAATAGGCAGCTAAGTATTTCGTGAAGGAAATAACCGCTCCCTTTGTTGCAGAATAAGCCGGGGGTTTGTAGAAAGTTTGATTACCGTTTTTATTCTTATAGAGACTCTGATCCGGTGCTACCATTCCGTAAGTTGAAGCAATATTTATAATACTGCCGGATTTCCGTTCAGCCATTACCGAACCTAGAATCTGCGAACAAAGAAAAACTCCTGCTAAATTAACATCAACCGATTTTTGCCAAAGTTCGAGCGGATAGTTTTCAAATTTTGACTGCTCGAGCGCAGCTTTGGGATTTTCAAACATGTCATTGATTGCAGCATTATTAACTAGTACATCGATCTTGCCAAATTTTTTAAAAACCATGTCCCGCAGCTTTTTGATTGATTCAGGTTTTGTAACATCCAGTTCCATGCCCAAAGATTCAGTTTGCAGTGATTCGGCAAACTCCTCACATTTTTTCTCGTCAAGATCCGTAACAATAATATTCGCCCCGGCTTCGGATAAGGCATAACAGTGCTGCTTTCCAAGAAGACCCAAGGCGCCGGTTACAATTGCAATTTTATTTTTCAAAGAAAATATTTCCATCACAATTACCTGTTGATCGGTTTAGTGTTGAAGTTGTTCGTTTTGCGGAATACCGGTTTAACTGGCTCACCTCTTAACATTTGTTTGATTTTATTTTCTTCAACGGCTTTTTTAAGTATCGCAAGTACTTCTTCATATACTTCCAATGTATAATTGATGTCTTTATCATTGTGAGAAAAAGACATGTTATGAAAACCTTGCCATAAAATTCCTCTCTTAATCATCTCCTGCTGAATCAATGATTTTAGTTCAAGTGGATCACCGGCTTTTGCATCGAAAGTGACAAGTGATCTGAAGTTATAACCTATAGTTTTTGTGTAATCTAATCCCAACTTTTGAACGATCCCGTTATATCCGTCTTTAATTTTTTTTCCTTTCTCATCCAGGTATTTCGGAACGTTCTTGGTTCTTAATTCTTCAATGGTCGCTTTAACTGCGGCTAACGAAAGAGCTTCTCCGCCGAAAGTTGTATAAAAGAAAATATCGTTTTCTGCAAGATCCATGATTTTTCTTTTACCGGTTAGAACTGAAATCGGCATACCGTTGGCAATGGCTTTTGAATAAGTCGCCAGGTCTGGAGTGATTCCGAAATATTCTTGAGCACCTCCCAAAGCCATTCTGAATCCCGTCCACATTTCGTCGAAAATCAGGATGATGTTTTTTCCTTTACAGAGATCTGCAAGTTTATGAAGAAAATTATCTTTTGGTTCTTCGAAGACAACGGGTTCCAGTATCACCGCGGCGACATCATTATCGATTGATTTCTTCAGTGAGTCGATGTCGTTATAGTTAAATGTGTAAGTAAGATTTTGCACTGCTTTAGGTATTCCCATATTTCTCGCTGTAACGCTCACATACCAATCATGCCAGCCGTGATAACCGCAGCAGAGAATTTTATTTTTGCCGGTGTATGCTCTTGCAAGTCGTACGGCAGCGCTTGTTACATCGGCGCCGGTTTTACTGTAACGCACTGCTTCTGCATTCGGGATAATGTCCCGAATCATTTCCGCAACTTCAACTTCAAGAGGGTGCATTAATGAAAAAGTGATTCCATCTTCCAACTGTTTTTTTATCGCTTCATCAACCTTCGGATAAGCATAACCCAGCGAAAGCGGACCAACCGCCATGTTGTAGTCTATATATTCATTGCCGTCGACGTCCCATACATGAGCGGCTTTACCTTTGATCAAATATTTAGGTGCAATACCGTTGATATATTGAGTGGGTCCTTTTGCCAAAGTCTGCGTAACGGATGGAATTAATCCGAGCGCTCTCTTGTAGTAATAATCTGATCGCTCAATCCCAGGATATTCTTTATTGAAATCAACTTTGTTCGGCATAATGTGCTTTCACTTATTTTTTATCTAGGATTTTTCTTTTGTATTCGATAATATGATTTAGTTCGTTCAAATGATTCTCATACCAGTATTTTCCAGCATACTTACTATTAATATGATAAATTTCCGGCTTTTCGTGAAGTAAATTTAAAATATCGTTTAGTTTGAAATTCTTATTCTTTGGATAGAATTCCTCAAATACCCTTTTAATGAACTGATAATCTTCTTCATAGTCAATAGTCCATCTGTGAGTTGTAGAATAATCTAATCCGCTTTCCCATTCTACGTTGCCTATTCGGAATCTATCCGGTCGTTCCCAAATGAAAGGTGTAGTGTGTTCACGTTCGAAATCTTTATCGGCTTCTTTCCATGCTGTTTCTAACACCTTGAAAGAAATTACCTCAACGTCATTTCCATCCGGATAAGATGCGGGATGGAGGTTGCTCACATAATCAAATTTACCTAAGTTGTCTAAGTAGTACTGAATCACCTTGTCGATTATTATTGGATCGATAAGAGGGCAGTCCGATGGAATTTTGACAACTGTATGGGCTTTATGTTTTTTTGCCGCTTTATAATGTCTGTCTAATAAGTCTGTCGTATGCCCGCGGAAATAATTTATTCTCTGTTTAAGGCATAGATCTTCAATCTTATCGTCTTCTGAATTAGTGGATGTTGCAACTACAATTGTGCCTTTCAATTTTGAGTGGTTCACCCTTTCAATCATTTTACTAAGTAAAGGAGAATCAAGAATAGGGAGTAATACTTTATTCGGTAGCCGGGTAGATTCGGTTCTTGCTTGAATAATTGTGATTATATTTAACTCTTTCATAATAATTGTTCGTTAGCTTGTTTCAAGCAGTTTAATTCCGATCTCGGCTATGTTCTTTGCGGATGTTCCGCCGTTTTGAATCGGCATCAGTCTTTTGAGTTCATCCAAATCAAATTCTGAGAATACTTCCTTACCAAGAGCTAAACCCGTGTAAACAACCGAAGAAAACCTGGTTATAAGTATATCACAGTTGGCTATCATTTCATGTATATTGCCTGAGGTATAAACCAGTGCACCTGGGGCAAATTTGTTTATCTCTAGTGTGGCTTTATCAAAATTTTCGTTTGGATGAAGTTTGAAAATCAGTTGACGACCATCGGCAATCTTATAACTGTACTTAATGAACTTTATTCTATTTTCGTATTTAAAAGTTTCCCGCATGTCGGTTGTGGCTACAAGTACAAAATTCTTATGCGGAAAATTATTATTTATATAACTTTCTGTATTGTCAAAATTTGGTATTCCCGTAACTCTGATCTTTTCCGTATTTACACCTTTTTTGATGAATAAATCCTTGTAACCATCTGAAGCCACACAGAAAATTTCGTAAACGTTGGATAATCCTGTCGCAGCTGTGTTCAGCCACCTGGGGAATTTTAAATATTTTATCAAATAATAAGTAAGATTTTCCGGGTCGGTCATTCCTTCCTGGACAAGGATAATCTTCTTGTTACGAATATTCCTTGGAACGATAAGGTCTGAGCAGGTAATTACCAAATCGTAATCATTCTGCAATCCTTTGTAATCAACTTTAAGATTATGTTTGCGGAAATATTCCTCAGTATGCTTTTTAAAATTCCCGCCTAAGATACAGAATCCCAGCATTCCTTTCTGTACGAGAAAGTCAAGAAAGCCGTCGGTATAGTAAGCAGAGAAGTAACCATCAAAATCCGTAAGATGCTCGTAAATTTTGTGCATCATTGTCGTTTGATTAAGCGAACCACCGATCAATAATATTTTTTTCTTTTTCATCTTTCCCTTTAGTTAGTAGAATAGTATATAAGGACTTATAATTTCGTGAAAATTGGAAAAAGATACTTCTATTTATTTAATAGAAAATAAAAATATTGTGGGTTATTATGTCAATTTCGAGCGTTATTAAGAAGCAAATCAATGAAAGTGTTTAACTATGCTCGTATGATATTATTGGATTAAGACACCTGCTATCTCTTATTTCTCACCGGTTAGTTCATTTTACCAAAATTGAAAAATCATTAAATCTGAATCTTACAAAATTGTTAAGAAATAGAGTTTTTCTAATTTATCATGCGAATTTATTTAGTCAGAAGTCGATAACTATCTGGCATAGTTTGTGGTTAAGTGTAGACTAAATTAAATATCTAATCATATAGTACGTACAGATCGAACATGGGGATATTTAAAAGCGCTCAATCCTTTAAAGGCGGTGTTCATCCTAAAGAGTATAAGGGATTGACTGAGAATCTACCTTTCGAAATTATGCCGAATCCCCTGCAGATTATTCTTCCTTTAACACAGCACCTCGGTAAACCTGCAAAACCCGTCGTTCAGAAAGGGGATGAAGTGAAAGCTGGTATGGTAGTCGCGGAGCCAGACGGATTTATTTCGTCTCCCGTGCATAGTTCCGTTTCGGGAAAAGTTAGCAAGATTTTTGTTAATGCTAATGTGAGTGGATTTCCGAAGGAAAGTATTTTAGTTGATGCAATTGATACTAATGAACTGGTAAAAATGGTTGAGCTGAATCCTGAAGAGGTAACACCGGAAGAAATAAGAGAACGGGTAAAAGCGGCAGGAATAGTAGGACAGGGGGGTGCAGCATTTCCAACTTTTGTAAAATTAACTCCTCCTCCCGATAAGAAAATTGATTATGTCATTTTAAATGGATGTGAATGCGAACCTTATCTCACAAGAGATTATCGCTACATGCTTGAGAGAACGGATTCGGTAGTAACCGGTTTAAGATTAATAATGAAAGCATTAGGTGTTGAGAGAGGCGGAATCGGTATTGAGGATAATAAACCTAAGGCGATTGAGAAAATAAAGAAAGAAATAGAGAATTATACTGACATCTCCATTGTAGTTTTAAAAACAAAATATCCTCAGGGTGCGGAGAAGATGCTTATCAAAGCAGCCATAGATAGAGAGGTTCCCCCTGGCAGACTCCCGTTAGATGTTGGTGTTGTAGTTCAAAACATCGGCACTGCTGTAGCCGTATACGACGCTATTGTAAAGGGGGAACCTCAAATTACTGCTGCAGTAACTGTTTCAGGTGGCGGAATTAAGAATCCGAAAAATTTAATCGTTCGTGTAGGTACACCTCTTGGCGACGTGCTGGAATATTGCGGCGGCTTATTGTGCGATGCAAAAAAAGTTATTGTAGGCGGGCCTATGATGGGTGTGGCTCAGCATGATTTTACTGCTCCTATTATGAAAGCGACATCTGGAATTGTAGTATTAACCGCCAAAGAAATTAATGACCATAAGGAAACACACTGTTTAAAATGCGGCAAGTGCGTTGATGCCTGCCCATTGAATTTAATTCCTACACGGTTAGCAAGATTAACACAACTTGATAGATTGGATGAAGCTGAACAATTAGGAGTAACGGTTTGCATGGAATGCGGTACGTGTACTTTTACATGTCCGGCAAATGTACCGCTTGTGCAGTGGATTAGACTCGGTAAACAAAGTGTATTGCAGATTCAGAGGGAAAGGAAAACAGCTTAAGT
>CAZKNM010000053.1:3212-19801 GCA_964554135.1 uncultured Melioribacteraceae bacterium | reverse complement strand
CCGTATGAATTGTATATAAACGTACCCCAAAAAATTCCAAAGTGACACGGAGCGCAATATGCACTTTCTTTCTGAACTTGAGAATAAGTATCTTCACCGGGGGCTACATCATCGAAAGGTCCGGCAAAAAATTGATGACCTGCCGAAGGTCGACGGAATATGAAAGACAACACTCCAGGTCTGTTATCCCAAGGTATGTGCGTTACCGGATTCAAATCGACATCATATACCTTATGACAAAAGTCGCAGCCAATACCTTCAGCACAAACACCCTCAACTGTTGACGGATCGGTTCCATAAGCATTATCTATTGCTGCAGCCGGTGCATGACATGCTGCACAATTACCCGCGCTGGAAGGAAAATCAAGTTTATAACCGGGACCATAGTAAGGCAGATTTGGATTCGGTGGAAGAGGAAATTTTCCATAGTCTCTGCTGTAACCATATTGTGTAACGGGACTTTTATTACCAAAAATATCCGTGCCTAAATACATTGTGAGAAATCGTTGATTCTGAACCGATTGAAAATGAGCATCATTTAACCATTCATTAAACGGTAATGCATTGTTCGAGCCTTCGTTTGCACCGTGACAGTTTTGACAATTCGCCGCTTCGCCAGCGCTTGAGAAAGCACTTATCCAATTGTAATCAGGATTGTCTGTATCAGTATGCTTTGTCAGTTCTATTTCAATATTTGTTGTTCCTGCAGAGAATGAATCACCCCCTCCGATATAATAACCAAGCCCCCAAGCTGTAACAGCTGCTCGTTCATTCTCTGTAAATCCTGTAAGAACAAAATGACCGCTGTCGTCTGAAGTAGTATAAAAGTCGGTTGCTTGTTTGCGTACGATTGCATTTTCAACCGGAGAACCATCACAGACAACAATTCCCGAGATAAATCCATTAGTATAATTTGATCCGTTATCTTCAGGTTCATTAATTACACGGCAACCGATATAAACTATGCAGACCAAAAACAAAATAAGAGTTGCTTTCAATCTACCTCGCTTTGCTCTTTCCCAAAAAATAATTCGTGATATATTAATCATAAAAACATCCCACATCGTTCATCAAGAATTATCGGATTTATTGGTGAATGTCGGTTATCAACTTAGCTACCATATTCATTCAAAAATTATGTTAACTGTTTTAAGTGTATTGGTCAAGCTTTTTTTATTTTATCTTATAGTTTGTGTTATCATTTTTGATGAATATCAAATATATTTAAATCCACTCAAAGTTAACTCTAATATAAAATGGGAAATGTTCTAAATATAAATTACAAAAAATACACACTCGATAACGGGCTTGATGTTATTATGTATCAGGATAGAAGTTTGCCTATTGTCGGAATTAACCTATGGTATAAAGTCGGATCGGCAAATGAACAGGATGGGAAAACCGGATTTGCCCACTTATTCGAACACATGATGTTTCAAGGTTCAGAAAATGTTCCTAAGGAAAAACATTTCAAACTTATACAAGAAGCAGGTGGCAGGTTGAATGGTTCAACTACGAACGACCGGACAAATTATTATGAAACCGTTCCTTCAAATTATCTTGAAATGATCTTATGGCTCGAATCGGATAGAATGGGATTTTTACTTCCTGCACTGACACAGGAAAAATTAAATAACCAAAAAGACGTGGTAATGAATGAACGCAGGCAGCGTTATGATAATCAGCCTTACGGTCTTGCATGGGAGAAAATTTTTTCAAATTTGTTTCATCAAAACCATCCGTATCACTGGCCTACTATCGGGTGGATGAAGGATATCGAGAATTTTCAGCTTGAAGATGTTTGTAGTTTCTTTAAAACTTATTACGCACCTAACAATGCAAGTTTGGTTCTTGGGGGTGATTTTGAAATATCCCAAGCTTTGGAACTCATAAAAAAATATTTCGGTAATATTCCTCGAGGTAACGGAATACCGGGAATAAATGCACCTCCACCTAAATTAGAAACGGTTAATAAAATTATACTAGAAGATAATGTGCAATTGCCGCGTTTGTACTTGGCTTGGCATTCAGATAAAGCATTCGGAGAAGACGATGCTGCACTGGATTTGCTTTCAGATATTTTTACTTCCTCCAAAAACTCCAGACTGCATAAGTTACTCGTTTTTGATAAACAGATCGCACAGGATGTTTCCAGTATTCAATATTCTGCAAATATTTGCGGAATGTTCTTGATAGTCGCTACTGCGAAACCGGGCGTAGAACTTCATACTTTAAGAGAGGAGATTTTCACAGAAATTAATAGACTTTTGGTGGAGAAAGTTACAGAGGATGAACTTATCAAAGCAAAAAACAGCATCAAATCTTCTTTCATATATTCACTTCAAAATATCGATAACATGATAGATCAGATAAACAATTATAATTGTATTTTGTGTGAACCCAACTCCTTTATTTATGACTTAAGAAGGTATGAAGATGTTTCTGCTAACAAGATTTCCGATTGCGTAAAAAAATATCTGGATAAACCTTTCATTGAACTGAATATAATTCCAAAATCCATAGGATAATAATGAATCTGAATAGAAATATTATTCCGAAACAGGGAAGTAAAATCTTGTTTCAACTTCCAGAGATAAAAAAAATTATACTTGAGAACGGTCTAGAAGTTTTATTCGTACAAAAAGACAACCTCCCCATCATTCAACTAAAAGTTATAACATCAGCAGGGAGTTTTTACGATCCCTTAGAAAAGAAGGGATTGGCATATCTAACAGCAAGCTTGATTGACGAAGGAGCAGGAGAGTATTCGGCATTGGAGCTGGACGATGAGATTGAAAAGTTAGGTTCCGTGCTTTCAATTTCTGTTGATCACGATTCCATCTTATTTTCGATGACTTCACTTAGTGAAAATATAGATAGATCCACAGAGCTTCTTGCTAAAATATTAACGCACCCCAGATTCCATAACGAAGAATTCGACCGTGAGAAGAAAAAGTTATCAACGAAAATCACGCAATTGAAGGACGAACCTTCGTATATCGCAAACTCTTCATTTGAAAAATTGATATTCAATTCCTCCCCCTATTCATTCCCGACTATTGGCTATGAAGACACGGTAAATAACATCTCGAATGACGATATCAAGGAATTTTACAGGATTTACTTAAATACAAATAATTCCAAAATGGTTGTTGTGGGGAATATCGAATTTCAAATATTAACGGATATGCTGAACAACCATCTTCGCGGATGGAAAAAGAGCGGACAGATTACCAAAGAGAAGATTCAAGTAAAACCTACCAACACCAGGTTATGTATTGTTCACCGCGACGGTTCGGCTCAAAGTGAAATCAGGATTGGGCACGTTACATCCGGACGAAACACAAAAGATTATTTTGCGAAGACGATTATGAATTCAATTTTGGGCGGGCAATTTTCGAGCAGAATTAATCTAAATCTGCGGGAAGATAAAGGTTTTACTTATGGCGCCGGCTCTGCTTTCCATTATAAAAAGGATATAGGATTTTTCTCAGTATCAACTGCGGTGCATAACGAAAATACAGGCGCAGCAGTAAATGAAATTCTAAAGGAATTGGACCTTATTAGAAAGGAAATCGACAGAGAAGAAATTGAGTTTGCGAAATCATCACTCATAAAAAGCTTCCCACTCATGTTTGAGACATATACTCAAATTGCAGGAAATCTTTCTCACTTGATCATTCATTCATTACCTGAAAATTACTACCACAATTATATTGAAAACCTTGATAGACAATCCGGTAATGCTATTCTTCAAGCCGCTAAGGAAAATCTACATACCGATCAACTATGCATTCTTGCCGTGGGGGACAAACATATTATTAAATCCCAACTGGAAAAGATCACCGGATTAAATGCTTCCGAGTTGAATATCAACGGGAATCTTATTGACCGGCCTTAATATGTGAAGGTGGAACAATCTTGTTGCCTTTTTTCTGGGCGTTGGCAATCTCGTCTTGCAGATATTTGAAATCATCGTTTTCTACTAAAATAGTTTTTCCGTCTATTGTCTTACCGCTAGTATAATAAAATCTTAAAAGCGAAATAAGTTCCTCTTCACTATCGGAGTTGATTATCGAAAAAGATGAGCTAAGGATTAAATTTACTTTTCTCTTCTTAAACTCGTCACGGACATAGTTAAATATTGGAGAGTTATATAATCTCGAATTATTGTCAATTATATAGTAAACGGCATCGTTGAACGTTCTGACAATTGCACCAACCGATCTGCTTAGAAAATTTTTTGAAAGATCAGTTGATAACCGAAATCTCGATTCGTCAATATCGTCATTTATAAACACAACATATTCTTTATTCTTATCTTTTATCGAAGTAATTACAGTTTCATTTTTACTGCTGGGTGTTAGCGTTACAGCAAAAGGAACGGACATATTCATCAAATCGGCTATTTCATCTTCACCAAATCGATATGTATCCCAAATAATAAAAGCCAGCTTTGAATATTCCCTCTCAATGTTACAATCATAATTTAACTGGGCGTTTAACTTAAGAATGTCACTCGAATAAATTTTTATTCCGGTATTTCCATAATTTTTGTACTCCTCGGATAGAATACGTATTACAGGAGAATATAGAACCGCTTTAATATCCTTTATCATAAAAGGTATTGGAATATCACATGGAATTTTAATTCGGTATGAAAAATCAAGAGAATCCGAAAGTTTTTGGATACTCCGTTTCTTTTGGATCCATTCACCTTTTATCGCATATCCATCCAGCACATTATGGAAAAGACTGTCGATAACCTGGGCAGAAATGTCCCGCTTTGACTTATCATCATCTCTTTTCTTAAATACTTCCAACAGAATATTGATAATAAGCAGAAGTATTGCTGTGCCGATTAGTATGTTAATTATTTTTCTTTTCATTGAATCGAATTGGATTAAAATAAAAAATCTCCGAAGCACGGATTAGAAAAGAATTTACTTCAGAGATTTAAGTAGCTTTAAAAAATTATTTCCCTTTGAAGTTGGGTTTACGTTTTTCAAGAAAAGCAGATGTACCTTCTTTAAAATCCTCAGAACCACAGCACTTGCCAAACAAATCAGCTTCAAAGAGTAAACCGTCTCTTTCGGAAAGTTCATCGCAGCTGACAACTGCATCAACAACTTTTCTTACAGCAACCTGCCCTTTGGATATAATCTTCTTCGCCAACTCCAAGGCTTTCGCCGACAGTTCTTCATGAGCATAAACTCTGCTCACAAGACCTATACGAAATGCTTCGTCTGCATCGATCATATCTCCGGTAAGAAGGTATTCCATAGCTCTTCCTGTATTTATCAATCTCGGTAAACGTTGAGTCCCTCCGTATCCAGGAATAATACCAAGATTAACTTCCGGCTGCCCGAACTTCGCTTTCTGCGATGCAAGACGGATATGACAAGCCATTGCTAATTCACAACCTCCTCCAAGTGCAAAACCGTTAACAGCAGCAATAACAGGTTTACCCAAATTCTCGATTAAATTGAAAACCGACTGGCCCGCTTCTGCAAAATCTTTTCCGGTTGCACCCTCAAGTTTGTTCAACTCCGAAATATCAGCACCGGCAACGAAAGCTTTTTCACCAGCTCCGGTTACAATCACAACGTTAATAGAATCATCATTTTTTAAACTTGTAAATAACTCTTTTAACTCCCTCATCGTATCATGATTTAGCGCATTAAGTTTGTCGGGTCTGTTGATTGTTACAGTCGCTATTGATTCCTTTACCTCAAAAAGTAAATTTTTAAAATCCATTGATCACCTCTCTATAATCTGACAAATATTGGAATTCTCACCTTGAGATTGATAGACATATACTGGTTATTATAGAAATAATGGTAATATGTAATCACATCTAGCATGAACATTGAGAAGCCTGCCCCTACATGAAATCCTATATTAGTAGCGTCTTCATAAAAATTCTGTTTTCCACTTCCCTGTTTAAACATATGGAGTTTTTTAAATGAAGCGAATGAAATCCCTCCCTCTAAGATGGGCATTAGCAAAACAATATTTTCCATTATTGCCGGGAAAAAATAGCGTGCACCGGCATCTACATTCACAACATTATTGGAGAAGGATGAATAATCGGTTACATTATAGAAACTTTGCTTTCCCGGAAAATGCTGATATCCTATAGTTGTGTAGAGAAAAAACGGAAGTATTTCATTATCCGCATAGGAAAATGAAACATCGAAACCTGCACCTAAATTTTGACTTGTAGCAGCTCCACCTACCGGTATGCGGGGACCGACTCCTACATCCATAAACAAACCAAGTGTTCTGTTATAAAAATATTCCTGGGCTTCAATCGATAACGAAAACAACATCAGAGCAAATGTTAAAAGAAAAAGTTTTTTCATTTTTAGCCGGAAGATTATTCATGTAAAGATTTTTCGACTACCTCGGTACCAACACCGTATTTGAAGACCAATTCTCCCCCGTATTTACCTGTTATGAAAATAAAAAAACAACCTGCAATTGATAAAACAACAAAAACTATTTTTATTGTACCAACAAATTTCTTCTTGATTACAAAATAAGTTCTAAAAACTAAAATGGCAAAGAAATACAACAACGATATTGTGGCAAATTCCTCATGTGCCTCCAGTATTTCCGAAGGGAGAATTCTTAAACTTTTCGCAATTTCTCCGGCTTGGTTTCCCGATAATACCGCTGCCAACGCGGATAATACTCCGAATATTAATAAGATATAAGCGGCTTTACTTAAATAATCTTTTTTAAATACAACACCGGAAATTTCAAAGACAGCGTAGATTATAAAGAGCACTATCGGAAAATGTATGACTAATGGATGTAATTGAGCAATCGATTCCATAACACGCCTTTCTAAATTTAATTCTTGATAATTATCCGCAAAGGATACTGCCCCCATTTACATTAAGAATTTCTCCATTTATATGTCTTGCTAAATCCGAGGCAAGGAATAAAGTTGGACCAGCAATATCTTCCACGGCTGCAATGCGCCCAACAGGTATTGAACGCCGGATGTTTTCTTTAAATTCCTTATCGGAGAAAACTCCGGTACACATATCGGTATCGACCCACCCAGGTGCAATCGAATTGACGGTGATATTATATTCAGCAAGCTCTACAGCTAAAGATTTTGTAAATGAAATTATCCCTCCTTTAGAAGCCGCATAATGAGAATGAAAAGCTTCTCCCCTTTGCCCGGCAGTTGATGAAATATTAATGATCCTCCCGAATTTGTTTTTCTTCATGTACCGAGCAGCAGCTTTACAATATAAGAACGAACTGGTAAGATTTATCCTGATCGTTTCTTCCCAATGAGCTAATTCCATATCTATTGGACCATCATTCCATATCCCGGCATTATTAACCAAAATATCTAAGCGGTCAAAATCTTTAATTACATGTTCGACATTGGTATTTATTTCACTTTCGAATTCGAGATCAACTCTATAAGCTTTTAAATCCGCGCCAGCTTTTATGGTTGAAATTAATTTCTCTGCAGCTTCTTTATCTTGTTTATAAGTAAAAGCAACTTTAGAATTTGCTGCCGAGAAAAGTTTTACACATGCTGCACCGATACCACGAGAACCTCCGGTTATAAGGGTTACTTTTCCGGTTAAATCAATCATTTTAATACCTCACTTTATATAAGAATAATCCTTGTGGAGGAACTGCTTTGGCAGCTTTTTCTCTGTCTTTCTTAGCAATAATATCTTTCAAAAAATTCTCCTCAAGATTTTTATTTACGGCAAATAGAGTTGTGCCCACGATCGTACGAACCATACCATGTAAAAAACGGTTGGCTTCAATATAAAATATTGTCAACAATTTACTTGTGCGCCAGTGAATATCATATATCGTACATTCTTTGTCGTCATTTTCTTGATCTTTTCTCGACATTGAAGTAAAATCATGTGTCCCTATCAAAAATTTACTAATACCGTTTAATTTATCCATATTACATTCCGAAATACGCGGGTAGAAATAAGAATATCTTCTGTAAAAAGGAGACTGAGTTTTCGAGATTAAATAAATATAGCTTCTTTTTTTCGCATCGAATCTTGCATGAAAGGATTCATCAACCGGTACCATATCCAGAATCGAAATATTCTCCGGCAGAAGAGAATTCAAAGAATAAACATATTTCTTGATATCAATAGAATGTTCGGTTCGGAAATTTGCAACCTGACCCCAAGCATGCACACCGGCATCGGTACGCCCTGAACCGATTAGATTAACTCTCTCTTTCAAAAGTATTTCAACTGCATCTATGATCTTTTGCTGGATTGTTTGGGCATTTTTCTGAATCTGCCAGCCGGCATAATCGGTTCCATCGTATTGAATGGTAAGCTTATAATTTTTCAATCCGAAGCGACTCGAATTTATTTTGATATATTAAAGAATTGTCAATTAGAATGAAGTCGCAAAATTAAATCTCAATACAGGCTGATCGTAATGAGTTACTACATCGACTGAGACATTCCAGCTTACTTTTTCTTCAATTTTCTTATTGTAAGCAACTGTCAATCTCGCGGCGTTTATGGCACTTATTAATCTATTTAAAATCAATCCCCCTACAATAAACCTAATATTGTTAAATGCGTTTTCACTGGAAGTCCACATCCCTCTATATTCTCTGCGTTGGTCGTTATTCTCCCATTTCCAATAATGAGTTTCAGTATTGTAAACCTCGTCGAAATTCCTATATAGTTCTTGAATCCGGTTATATTCATCAACATCCAGATAATCGCCAATGGTAGCAAAAAAAGTATCTGTTTTCTCATTTAGGTTTATGTTGCCGTGAGATTCAGCAAAAGCACGATAGTTATCGCGCTGCCAATTCCCATAAATGTTAAATCCGGCTAAGGTTCCCCATAATACACCATCTGCAATAGTGAAATACATTCCGCTGTTATAGTTCTCCGCATACAATTCACCCATTCCGGGCAGCAGTAAAGAATATAAAATTGCTAATCCGGTTTTCTTCTTTTGAGGTATGAGGAAATCCTCTTGATCGTAAGAAAGATTTTTTGAATCGATATTGATTTGATTTTTCAAATCAAGAATAGTACTGCCGGTTACTGTCTGTGCAGAGATTAAAGAAGGTAATAATATCAATAAGAAAATGATTCCTTTCATTTTTTCCTCGTTGTGTTTACACAAATTAAATGATTTCGACAGTACAAATATTCTTATTTACCTCCTTGATTTTAACCTTCACAAATTTATTTACAAGTGTTCCATCATAAGGATGAATGACTCTAACATAATTCGATCCAAAACCCTTCATAAAATTACCATGCGGTTCGTTCTCAAACAAGACCGTAAACTCTTTTCCCATCATTTTTTGATAATATTTGTATCGCTTCTTTTCACTCAGGTCCCTCAGCATATTGTTTCTTCTTTTCCGTTCGATAACATCAACAATACCATCAAAACCTAACGCTTTGGTATTCGGTCTTTCGGAATATGTAAAAACATGAAGATAAGAAATAGGTAACTCCAAAAGAACATTATATGTTTCTTTAAAATCTTCTTCTGTTTCTCCCGGGAAACCGACTATTACATCTACTCCTATTCCCAAGCTATCAATTTTTGATGCGGCTTTCAAAACCACATCTTTATAATCTTTCGTAGTGTATCTTCTCTGCATTAAGCGTAGGATTTTATCACTTCCGCTTTGCAAAGGAATATGAAAATGATTACAGAGCTTATTGTTCTGAACAGTAAGATTTATAATATCATTTGAGAGTAAATTGGGTTCTATAGAACTTATTCGTACTCTATAATCACCAGGAATTTGTACAATTTCCTCCAGCAAGTGATAAAAATCTATATCGAATGACTTCCCATAATCTCCTACATTCACACCCGTTAGAACAATCTCTTTATAACCGGAATTCAGCAGAGTTTTAAATTCTGAAATTACATTTACAAGATCTAAACTTCTGCTTCCACCCCGTGCTAAAGGAACCGTACAAAACGAACATTTGTAATCACATCCATCCTGTATTTTGAGAAAAGCTCGCGTTCGATTATCAGCTTCAGTGGAATAAGCTGCATAGAATGTATTCAATTCTTCGGTGGGAGTAACATGAATACATGATAATTCATTCTTCTCGAAATTTTTTATGTATGAAAAAATATCGAATTTTTCGTTGGTGCCTAATACTATATCGACGCCTTTTATCTCCGATATTTCTTCCGGCCGAACCTGCGCATAACAGCCTGTAACCGCAATGAATGCATTAGGATTATTGCGTAAAGCTCTCCTTACAATTTGTCTACATTCTCTATCCGTATTTTCGGTCACGGTACATGTGTTAATAACATACACGTCGGCTTTGTCATTAAAATCCACTACTACAAAGCCTTTATTTATAAATTGCTTACCTATGGTCGAGGTTTCGGAAAAATTTAATTTACAGCCTAATGTATGAAATGCAACTTTCGAAGTCACTCTTTTCCTTTTGATATATTAAAAGGGCTATACCCGATTAAAATTATCACATATTATAATCAAGTACAGCCCGAAAATATTAACTGCTGAAAATATTATTTTTCTTCTTTATCACTCGTCTCGGTTTTTTCAGATTTCTCTTCTTTCTTTTCAACAGTTTTAACTGTTTTTGCTTTGCTTTTTGTTTCAGGTTTCTTTTCTTCCTTCGTTTCCTCAGAATTTTTCTGCTCTACATTTTGTTCATCAGCTTTTTTCTCTTCCGCTTTAGCTTTTGCCTGCTGCTCACTCTCATAAAGATTAAAGTCGGATGAATCAAATTTTCTGGCATCGGCACTCTTCAAATCCTCAACCGATACTTTATCTAACTTATGCTGTTGAATATAAGCAGCGATTTCCTCTTCATTTTTTTCCTTTAACGCAGCCAGAGAACTTAATACGATTTTTTTATTCTCTTTATCGAATTCAACGACTTTTAGACTTAACTTAACATCAACAGGAAAACAGAACGATAGATTTTTGATCTTCGAAGTAGAAAGCTGCGTAGCAGGAACAAATCCGTCAACTCCCAAAGGTAGTTCCGTAATTAATCCTTTTTCAATTATTCTTACTACCTTTCCTTCTGTAATAGCACCCACAGCATATTCTTTCTCAAAATTATCCCAAGGATTCGGATTAATTTGTTTGTGTCCGAGAGAAATTTTTCTTTGTTCAGTATCTATACTCAAAACAACAATTTCAATCTGTTCACCTTTTTTAACCACCTCACCGGGATGACGTATCTTCTTAGTCCATGATAAATCGGAAATATGAACCAATCCATCGATCCCCGGTTCCAACTCAACAAAGACACCGAAATTAGTAAGATTGCGCGCGATGCCCGTGTGTTTTGATCCGATAGGATATTTCTTCATCAGTTCTTCCCATGGATCGGGCGTCAATTGTTTCATACCAAGAGATATTTTCTTCTCTTCTCTATCAAGGCTGAGTATAACCGCTTCAATAATCTGTCCCATCGAAACAAATTGAGACGGGTGGTTGATATGCTGTGTCCAGCTCATTTCCGAAATATGTATCAATCCTTCGATGCCTTTTTCTATTTCGATGAATGCACCGTAATCGGTCAGTGATACTACGCGACCAGCTACTTTATCCCCGATCTTATATTTTTTGTCAATATTTTCCCATGGGTGTGGTAAAAGCTGTTTCAAGCTTAACGAAATTCTCTTCTTTTCGGTATCGAAATCAGTTACAACAACTTTGATTCCTTCGTCAAGTTTTACAACTTCACTCGGATGATTAATTCTACCCCAGCTTAAATCTGTAATATGAATTAAACCGTCAACACCCCCGAGATCAACGAAAACACCGAAATCGGTTATTGCTTTAACTGTTCCTTCAAGAATCTGACCCTTCTCTAATTTCTCAAGAATTTCCTTTCTTTGATCGGAAATAGTTTCCTCAATAAGTACTTTATGTGAAACGACAACATTTTCGGTTGGAATATTAATTTTAACAATTTTAAAATCCATTGTTTGACCAACAAACGAATCAAAATCACGGACAGGACGTATATCGATTTGTGATCCAGGCAAGAATGCTTCGATCCCCATCAAATCGACAACCATACCTCCTTTAATTCGTTTGAGAATTTTACCTGGTATAACTTCTTCTTTTTCGTGAGCATTGATTACTCTGGACCAAATTTTCAAGAAATCCGCTCTCTTTTTGATGAGGACAAGATTACCCTCTTCATCTTCAACGCTTTCGATGACAATATCAATCTCAGTGCCCAATTTAATTTCATCCGTAGATGAAAATTCGGATCTGTGAATAGTTCCATCGGATTTAAAACCAACATCCAGAACTACATTATCACCGGAAATACCAACAATCTTTCCTCTGATAATTTCTCCTTCTTTAATATCCCGGAAGGATTCATTATAGAGTTTAGTAAGAGTTTTTAATTCGTCTTCAGAATATTCATCTGCATTAATGAATTTAGTATGTTCCAACAAATCACTCTTCTTTTCCTTTTCAACAGTGTCTTTTAACTGCTCAGACATTGAACCTCCTTAAAACAATTGTTTGCCTGCTTCTTGCTTTCCTAACCGTCAAAGAAAGTAAAGCAGAAAAGTTAATTATACTTTTGTTAATTAAGACGGTTTTATTTGTTTTCTTTTAAACTCTTTTCTAAAATAATCTCCAACAATTTATCTATTTCGGGATCTATAGGAGTAGAAGTATTATCAAATTCTATTGCATCATCTGCCTTTTTCAAAGGACTAATACTTCTCTGACTATCAAGTTGATCTCTCTTTTCAATATTATTTCTTACTTCTTCTTTAGAAATATGCTGTCCTCTATCCAGGAATTCTTTATAGCGCCTCTCAATCCTGCTCTCAAGGGAAGCTGTCAAATATATCTTAACATCGGCATCGGGAAAAACCACAGTAGTTGTGTCTCGCCCTTCCGCTACCAATCCGCTATCCTTTCCAAGTCTGCGTTGAATCTTTACAAGCTCACTTCTTACTTCAGGTATTTTACTAATCTCGCTTACTTTGGCATTTACTTCAGATGATCTTATTTTATCTGTAATTTCCTTACCGTTAACAAAAATCCTAGTCACATTGTGCTTAAAATCCAATTTAATATCAAGGTTTTGGACCATTTTAATCACTGCCGCAGTATCATCAACAATATTATTTTCGATCGCCGTATAAGTAATGGCACGGTACATTGCACCTGTATCTAAATATAGAAAACCCAGTTTTTCAGCAAGAAGTTTGGCCGCAGTACTTTTCCCCGAACCAGCTGGTCCATCAATTGCTATTAATAGGGGTTTTATCATAGTTGGCAAAAATACTAAAATGATATTTCAGTAGCAAAAAATCAGACTATAAAATTTTATAACTGATTCCAATGAGAGAATTTTATGAACAATAATAACTTTAACTACTTTTGGCTAAAATTTCCATCATCTTTCCGTGAACATAGCCATTGCTTGCAAGAATCTGCTCAGTGTATATTTTTGCTTCAACTCCCATAAAATTTGTGACTTTACCACCGGCTTCTTGTACTAATAATTTGCCTGCACATATATCCCATGGATGAAGATGAACTTCCCAAAAACCGTCGAACACTCCTTCTGCGACATAACAAAAATCTATTGCAGCAGAACCGAGCCTGCGGATTGCACGTGAGGCAAAAAGAAAATCATTGAATTTTTGTACTGCATTATTCGGATTTTCTTTTATATCGTACGGGAATCCGGTGACTAATAAACTTTCGCTTAATTTGTCGCTACTGCTAACATGAATTTTGTTTTTATCCTTATATGAACCAGCTCCCAACTCAGCAGAAAACATTACATCGTTCATTACATCATAAATAACACCCAAAATAGTTTCACCATTTTTTTGTACTCCTATGGATACGGAAAAGATCGGTAATCCATGTGCAAAATTAGTTGTACCGTCCAACGGATCAATCACCCATAAATACTCTGTATTGCCAGTTCTTTTCCCACTTTCTTCGGCTAAAATATTATGACCAGGAAATTCTTTCCTTATGAAACTTATTATTGTTTCTTCCGACTTTTTATCAATCTCAGTAACAAGGTTGGAAGAGTTGGTTTTGTATTCAACCGATATATGCTTCCCAAATCCGTCTTTTATTATTTTACCGGCTTCCCGCGCTATTTTGAAAACTTTTTCAATCATGAGGTTTGCTAAATATTATTGAATTGCTAACTTAATTAATTATCTGTTTATTTGACAGAAAGTAATCTAAGGCTGGTCGTTTCTTGATAGCCCTTACCTAATTAAGTATATTAAAGTGTTTAATATAATAATTTAAGGAGCAAAATTTTTAACATGGATGAAGGAAAGAATAAACCATCTGTCGACAATAGTTTAGTTGAAAACATACCAAAGATTTTACCCGTACTTCCGTTACGTGATAATGTAATTTTTCCATATATGATTTACCCTGTCCTCGTAGGTAGAGAACAGTCCATCCGTGCAGCAAATTATTCGCTTGATACTTCGAAGTACATTTTTCTATCTGCACAGAGAAGATCGAATATTGAAGAACCCACCATACAAGATATTTATTCGGAAGGAACCATTGCTAAAATTATCCAAATCTTGAAACTCCCAAACGGATTAATGAAAATTTTGGTGGATGGAGTAATACAAGGTAAAATAGTAAAATTCACCGAAACCAAAAATTTCTTTGAAGCAGAAATAGAGGTTGTAATGCCGGCAACAACCGATCTACGCGAGATGAATGCTCTTATTCGACAAATGTCAACATTGTTCAAAGAGTACACTAAGATAAATAAAAACATACCGGCAGAAGCAATCAGCGCTTACGATAACATTGATGAATTCGATAGGAAATTATATTACATATCGGCTAACATCAATCAATCGATTGACGTAAAGCAATCCATTCTTCAAAAATTTTCTCTAAAAGAACAAATCTACGAAGTGATAAAAATTCTCAATTCGGAGATAGACATTTTAAAGATAGAAAAAGAGATTGAATCCAAAGTACATGAAAATATTACTAAGACCCAGCGTAAGTTCATTATTCAAGAACAGATCAGAATTTTACAGGATGAGCTCGGAGAAGATGAAGAAGGATCATCGGAGTTCGTTAAACTGAAAGAAAGAATATTAAAAGCGAAAATGCCGAAAGAAGTACAAGAGAAAGCCCTGGAGGAATTTAACAAATTAAAAAAGATTCCTCCCAGCTCCCCCGAATCGACCGTAATACGCAATTACCTTGACTGGCTGGTTGAAGTACCTTGGTATAAAAGAACAAAGGACAATCTTGATGTAAAGAACGTCCGAAAAATATTGGACGAGGATCACTACAGTCTTGATAAACCTAAAGAGCGGATAGTAGAACATATAGCGGTTTTAAATCTTGTAAAAAGCATGAGAGGTCAAATTCTATGTTTCGTTGGACCTCCCGGTGTTGGAAAGACATCACTAGGGAAATCTATTGCGCGGGCTCTCGGAAGAAAATTCATAAGGATCAGTCTTGGCGGAGTACGCGATGAAGCGGAGATCAGGGGACATCGCAGAACCTACATCGGTTCGATGCCCGGGAAAATCATTCAATCGATGAAACGTGCGAAGACAATCAATCCCATAATGCTTCTTGATGAAATCGATAAAATGAGTATGGATTTCAGAGGCGATCCGTCTGCTGCTATGCTAGAAGTACTCGATCCTGAACAAAACCACACTTTCAATGATCATTATTTGGATTGTGACTACGATTTATCGCAGGTTATGTTCATCACCACTGCTAATGTGAAATACAATATTCCTCTTCCCCTTCAAGATAGAATGGAAATCATTGAACTGCCAGGTTATCTGGAATATGAAAAAATTGAAATTGCGAAAAGACATATTATCAAAAAACAGCTTGAGTTGCATGGACTTGATAAAATGAAAATTGATTTCCAGAACGAAGCTATTCAGAAAATCATTTCGGAATATACACGTGAAGCCGGCGTGAGGAACCTGGAAAGAGAAATTGCTTCAGTTCTTAGGAAAACAGCACGAGATATAGTATTGAAAAAATCGAGGGTAAGTAAAAATAAGAAGAAATATACCATCAGTGAAAAAAAGATCGAAGAATTTCTGGGAGTTCCGAGATTCAGACATCCGAAGACAGTACTCGGAAGAAGAGTGGGCAGCGTAACCGGTTTAGCATGGACAAGTGTCGGAGGCGATATTCTCCATGTAGATGCAACTGTAATGAATGGATCTGAAAAACTGACGTTAACAGGTCAGATTGGAGATATTATGAAAGAATCTGCGCAAGCCGCCTTAAGCTATCTTAGGTCTAATGCGAAGCAGTTCGGTTTGGATTCTAATTTCCAGAAAGGAAAGGAAATTCATATCCATCTTCCGGAGGGCGCAATTCCTAAGGATGGACCTTCGGCAGGAATCACTTTAGCTATGGCAATGTATTCTGCATTGAGCGGCAAGCCATCTAAAAGCGATATTGCGATGACAGGTGAAATTACACTTAGAGGAAATGTTATTGCTATCGGAGGTTTGAATGAAAAGCTGCTGGCAGCTAGAAGAAGCGGGATAAAAACAGTTTTGATCCC
>CAZKNM010000053.1:0-3112 GCA_964554135.1 uncultured Melioribacteraceae bacterium | reverse complement strand
TGAATGAAAAGCTGCTGGCAGCTAGAAGAAGCGGGATAAAAACAGTTTTGATCCCAAAAGAGAATGAGAAAGATTTGAAAGAAATTAAAAAGGAAGTTAAGGAAGGACTTAATATTGTCCCGATCGAAACTATTAAGGATGCCATCCCTTATATATTTGATAACAAAACAAAAAATAATCGGAGAACAAAAAAAAAGAAAATCATAAATGACTGAAAATTTGAATATAGATATCACTTCAACCGATAACAAAAAATATAAAGTACTTTTGTCACAAATTGATAGACTTATATCTTCTAATGATCCAATTATTTCGAACTTGTCTAACCTAACCGCAGTACTGAAAGAAACATTTCCTAAAATAAGCTGGGTTGGATTTTATCTTCTTAAAAATGGTTTTCTTTATCTTGGACCTTTTCAAGGTAAAATTGCATGTTCGATAATCAATATCGGTATTGGAGTTTGCGGCAATTCGGCCTTAAAAAAAGAAACAATTATTGTTGAGAATGTTCATGAATTCCCAGGTCATATCGCATGCGATTCCGGCTCAAATTCCGAGATTGTTGTTCCAATAATCAACGACGATAATTTGTTTGGAGTACTGGACCTCGATAGTTATGAGTTTTCGGCATTCAATGAAACAGATAAAAACTATTTAGAAAAACTTTGTAAAATACTTGCATCAAAATTAGATTTGTCTAAATTTACACTATCCTAATCCTTGGAGACAGATTATATGTCCTATCTTGTTACTGCACGGAAATGGCGCCCGCAGACATTTGAAGAAGTAGTTGGGCAAGAACACATAACCACAACACTTAAGAATGCAATTCTTAATAATAGAATTGCACATGCATACCTTTTTGCAGGACCTCGAGGTATTGGCAAAACAACCACTGCAAGAATTCTTGCCAAGAGTCTTAATTGCATGAATCCGAAAGACGGAGAACCCTGTAACAAATGTGATATGTGCAATGCCTTCCAGAACTCTCAAACAATGGACGTTATCGAAATAGATGGAGCTTCGAATCGAAGAATTGAAGAAATCCGTACACTAAGAGAATCCGTGAAATATGCCCCCACTAGAGGGAAGTACAAAATATATATCATCGATGAAGTTCACATGCTTACAACGGAATCTTTTAATGCCCTGCTGAAGACACTGGAAGAACCGCCGGAACATACATTGTTCATCTTTGCAACAACCGATATACATAAAGTCCCATTAACAATAATTTCTCGTTGCCAGCGATTTGATTTCAGAAGGATCGAGATGCACGATATAAAAGACCATCTCAAAAAGATTGCGGATGCCGAGAATATAAAAATAGATGATCAGTCATTGACCTTAATAGCAAAGAAAGCTGACGGCTCATTACGCGATGCCCAAAGTCTTTTTGATCAGGTTATTTCATTCACCGGAAATAAGGTGGAAGCTTCTGTTCTCAGTAAAATGTTGAATTTAATCGACGAGGAAGTATACTTTATAATCTCCAACGCCATATTGGATAAAAATTTCAAAGCCGGTTTCGAAGTTTCTCAGCTTATTTATGATAACGGTTGGAATTTTATTGACTTCATCAACGGACTCGTCGAGCATTTCAGGAATATTATGACCGTTGCCCTAACCAAGTCAGATAAATTAATTGAAACTGCTGAAATCTATAAAGAGAAATATCTGCAATATGCCGATAGTTTTTCGGAAGGCGATCTACTGAGAATTCTTTCTTTTCTGAATAAAGTCCAATATGAATTGAGATCATCTCCGAACCAAAAATTAAAAATAGAAATATCTCTCTGCCATTTAATTGGATTGGAGAAATCGTCCACAATTTCTAAAATCCTAACTGAGCTTGAAAAACCTTCCACAGAAAATTTTACTTCAACAAATAACTCTTATCCATCCAGTAAATCACAAAATAGCAGAAAAAATAATCCCGGCAATGAATTAGGAACTAAAGGGCAAATGGGGTCAGTAAAACCAGAAATAAAATCTTTTACTCCGCCTTCCATTACAAACGGATTGAATTTTGACACTATTATTGCCAAATGGTCTGAGTTTCTCGAACAAGTTAATTCGGAAAAATTTTCGTTGGGTTCTCTATTGGCAAACGCGAAATTAGTTGATTTAGACGGAAGCACGATAAACCTCGAAGTTGAACAACCCGACGATTGCAAAATTATCGATGACAATAAATCATATTTCTCAAAAAAGACACAAGAAATTTTCGGGAAGAAGCTTGAGTTTCATTTCACAAACGGAAAAGAAAATCCTGCTAAAGAGATATCTAAAAAACAATCGGTAAAACAAAATCCCCCCTCTTCACGTCGAGAAGATAATTCCTCCAAGAACAGCGATATCATCGACGCAATTATAAATAAATTGGGTGGACAAGAAATAAAATAGTGGTACCGGTAGATGAAGAGAAATCTCCCAGAAGGTATCAAGTTATATTTGATTCATCGAATTTAGCAAGTGGTGTTTACATCTATCAATTGAGTGCCGGTGATTTTATTACTGCAAAACGAATGTTACTGTTAAAATAAAATTTTTCATTCACAACCTTCAAAAGTTCTACGAACCTTGAAGGTTTTCGTCTAAGAAATAATTTTATCTCGGCAGCATTATTTTCTTTTTTAAATTAAAAAACCCGACCAAAAATTTGATCGGGTTTAATATTAAATCCTGGCAGCGACCTACTCTCCCACACACCTTCGCATGTAGTACCATCGGCGCGTAGGGGCTTAACTTCTCTGTTCGGAATGGGAAGAGGTGTAACACCCTAGCTATAACCACCAGAAAACTCCTGTTCCGGCGAATGCCGGAATCTAATTTCTGCAAAACAAAATTTAAGAAAAATTGAAAGAGAACCGAGTCTCGAAAAAAACCATCTTTTAATAAACATAATGGTTAAGTCTCACGACCTATTAGTACTGCTCGGCTAAATCCCTCACGGGATGTACACCTGCAGCCTATCAACCTTGTAATCTTCAAGGAGTCTACCGCTTAGTATTGCTACTAAAAGGGATACCTAATCTTGAAGTGTGCTTCGCACTTAGATGCTTTCAGTGCTTATCACATCCGAACATAGCTACCCAACGGTGCCGCTGGC
>CAZKNM010000052.1:6966-20488 GCA_964554135.1 uncultured Melioribacteraceae bacterium | reverse complement strand
TGACGTAGATGTAACCATTGCTTACGTTGCACCTATTAATCTTGCTATGGAAGACACCAGGATTCCCGCTTATTTGGCGGATAGTATTTCAACTCCCGAAGCGCGGGAGAGAATGCTTAACTGCCAAAGAGCTATGCTTGAAAGAAGAGATGAAATAATTCCTTTATTGAAAGCTGATATGGAAAAAAATAATGAACAGTTTATAAAAGACTTTGATCTTAGCTACGAATACAGTGTATTCGAAACAAATTTTGCGTGGTGGCAATACGGACCAGGCGATCCAAACCGAATCCCGCTTCCCGATGCACCGGCTGAAGATTTGCTCAACTTCCTCCAAAATGGCGCCGGATTCTTTTATCAAAGCTCAACAGATTTCTTCAAACCTTTTAACTATCAAGCTTATACCGAAATTGGATTTTATGGATATGACACGACTCCTTTCAAAGACCTTCTTAAATATGTAAAAGACAATTATGCATCCAACAGAATTTTCATGGTTGAGAATGATTGGGATATTTCATTCGATCCTTCAGCAATGAAAGCCGTGAATGAATTTTTAATGACCAAGGGAAACAATATCATTTACATTTACGGTCAGTTTGACCCATGGGGCTCAACGGGTGTATGGCCTAGTCCGAAAACAAATGCTCTGAGAATGACACTGAAAGGCGGTAATCACGGCACTCAGATTACCTCTTTCCAGGGGGAAGAAAGAGAAAAAATATTAACAACTCTTGAAAATTGGCTCGATCTTAAAATTGACAGGAGAAGACTTAATCGTTTGAATTGATATTTTTCACACAGTAGGGACAGGATTCGTCCCTACTTGCCTTTCCTTACGGATACAATACAAAAAAAATCATATTTAATTCACTAGAAAGAAATTTGATCTTCAGCAAATGATCTTATTTTTTTTTATTTTCATCCAGATTATCAATTAAAACTTAGGAATTTATTTATGGAAGTAGCAAATTTAGACATGATTAAGAATGTCTATCGAGGACTTAAGAAGAAACAAAAACATGCCAGAGAAATAATAGGAAGACCTTTAACTCTGGCAGAAAAAATTCTATACTCCCATCTATGGGAAGAAATGACCAAACCTTTTCAAAGAGGAAAAGATTACGTTGAACTTGCCCCGGACAGAGTAGCTATGCAGGATGCAACCGCGCAAATGGCGCTTCTCCAGTTTATGCATGCTGGCAGGCAAACTGTGGCTGTCCCTTCGACTGTTCATTGCGATCATTTAATTCAAGCACAAATTGGAGCAAAAGAAGATTTAAACCGTGCCCAAGATGAGAACAAAGAAGTTTATGATTTTCTCGAAAGTGTTTCCAGAAAATACGGCATTGGTTTTTGGAAACCGGGTGCAGGGATTATTCACCAGGTGGTTTTGGAAAACTACGCTTTCCCCGGTGGTATGATGATCGGAACAGACAGCCATACTCCGAATGCAGGCGGTCTCGGAATGATTGCCATCGGAGTAGGCGGCGCCGATGCTGTCGATGTTATGGCCGGCATGCCGTGGGAATTGAAATGGCCGAAAGTAATCGGTGTACATTTGACCGGCAAGTTAAACGGATGGACTTCCCCGAAAGACGTAATCCTGAAAGTAGCCGGAGTACTTACCGTGAAAGGAGGAACAGGTGCAATAGTTGAATATTTCGGTGAAGGCGCAAAGACTATTTCGTGCACCGGCAAAGCTACCATCTGCAATATGGGTGCGGAAATCGGTGCAACTACTTCACTCTTCGGCTTCGATAAAAAAATGGCAGCATATCTGCGCAGAACAAAACGCGGTGAAGTTGCCCAACTTGCCGAAAAGCATGCAAAAGAATTAACTGCAGATCCCGACGTTTATCAAAATCCGGATAAATATTTCGATCAGGTAGTTGAAATTAATTTGAGCGAATTGGAACCGCACATTAACGGTCCCTTCACTCCCGACCTTGCCTGGCCGATTTCTAAAATGAAAGAAGCCGTTTTCGAAAAAGGTTACCCCGATAAGATCAGCGTAGCCCTTATCGGAAGCTGCACAAACTCAAGTTACGAAGACATTGACCGTGCAGCCAATATTGCCCGTCAGGCACTACGCAAAGGTTTGAAAGCCAAATCGCAATTCACAATCACTCCCGGTTCGGAACTAGTGCGTGCAACAATCGAAAGAGACGGTCAGTTAAAAACTTTGACCAAATTCGGCGGCATTGTTCTTGCCAATGCATGCGGTCCTTGCATTGGTATGTGGAAGAGAATGGACATTCAAACCGGCGAGCGAAATACTATCGTAACTTCATTCAACAGAAATTTTGCAAAGAGAAATGACGGAAATCCCGAGACGTTGGCTTTCGTAGCCGGTCCCGAAATTACCACAGCGCTTGCAATTGCCGGCAGACTTTCATTCAATCCGATGACGGATGAATTGGTAAATGATAAAGGGAAGAAAGTAAAATTAAATCCCCCTACCGGGGACGAACTTCCGAAGAAAGGATTCAAAAAAGGAGAAAGCGGTTTCATAGCTCCCTCCCCGAAAGGTGAATATATAGATGTTATAGTAAAACCGGACAGCGATAGACTGCAGCTACTGGATAAATTTAAACCTTGGGATAATAAGCCATACGAAAATTTACCAGTATTGTTAAAAGCAAAGGGGAAGTGCACAACCGATCACATCTCAATGGCAGGTCCTTGGTTAAAATACCGGGGTCATCTCGATAATATTTCGAACAATATGTTCCTTGGTGCAATAAATTCTTTCACAGGTAAAGCAGGCGAAACCAAGAATGTATTTACCGGCGAATATAAAAAAATCAATGAAGTCGCACGCGATTACAAAGCGAGAGGAATCGGATGGATTGTTGTAGGTGATGAAAATTACGGCGAAGGCTCGAGCCGCGAACATGCGGCAATGGAACCGAGACACCTCGGAGGTAAAGTAATCATCGTGAAAAGTTTTGCGCGTATTCACGAAACAAATCTGAAAAAACAGGGAATGCTTCCGCTTACTTTCGCCAATTCTTCCGACTATGATAAAATACGAGAAGATGACAGGCTGAGTATTATCGGTTTAACAGAGTTCGCTCCTGATAAGCATCTTAAACTGATCATTAAACACAGCGACGGGGCAACGAATGAGGCAATGCTGAACCATTCATTCAACCAAGCGCAGATAGGATGGTTTAAAGCAGGAAGTGCATTGAATTTAATTGCCAATAAAAACAAAAAATAATAAGTGGGGACAGAAAAATAAATCTGTCCCCTTTTATTCCTACGAAAAGAAAGACATAACTAGGTAACCTATAAATCCGAGCAGGCTTAATCCCAGCAATCCAACCAATACATAAAAAAATATGCTGGTGCTATCTTCCTTTATTTCAGGCGATTGATTTACCGTCTTCATTGTTATCCTTTCCAACGAATAATGAATAATTCAATAATTTAGAATTTCTCTTAGAAGTTAATCTTGGAACGGATAAAAGCTACATGTCCGATGTAAAATGAGAAGAAAGAAATGATTGATGCATAATCTGAGGTGCAAAAGAAGCAATAGACGAATTTTGCTGTCGGATATATTTTAATGTCCTGCGTTCATACGAAATAGATCTTGAACAATAAGTTTTATCAAAGTTCGAAAAAGTTTTACTTATTTTTTTCCCGGCATGAAAAGATATCTGCGGCTGAGCTGTGGTTGATTCCGAAAATAATACCTCTGAATTTGAAAAATTATCACTGAAATTCGGAATATAAAATTTCCAGGGAAATGAAAGGCTGACGGCAATACAAAAAGAAAATAATGCGAAAAAAATCTTAATCGACTTTTTATTACCAAATATTGAGATTTCCATGGGAGAATAATTAACGAATATTTTAGTGAGAGACAATAGGTGCGAAGAGAAAATATTTATAAAACAGTCAAATGTATCTTAAAAACACTTAACAATATGATTCGGTCACATACCTATTAATTTCTTCTCCAGACAATTTTATTTCCGGCTTCTATTCCCATTTTGTCGCAATAACCGCCTATTACTTCAACAACATACTGAGCCGGAGTAAAAGAGGCATAGGATTGTTCAGAGAAAGGAGTTGTATTTTTGTGAATTCTTACTATTTCCATTTTCGAATTAACAAATATTATATCCAGCGGTAATACCGTATTCTTCATCCAAAATGATTGATATCCCTCTGCAGGAAAAACGAAGAACATTCCCTGGCTTTCTTCCATTTTGCTTCTATACATCATACCCTGGTTTCTTTTGGCTTCATCATCGGCAACCTCGATATCAATGCGTGAAACAAACTTACCATCGGCATCCGTAAAAGATAATTCACCTTGTTTTTGGAAATCGAAAGCAGTATAACCTTCCACCGCAACACCGGATTTATTTTCGTTTGCAGATTTTTCGATTACAAATTTATAGAATGCGAAACCGGCAGCTGCTAGAATTAGAACTATATAGGGAATCCTTTTCCGCCACTTTATCCGAGAACTAATTTTTTGAGCTGCTTTTGAGCGTTTTCTTTTTTGGTTATCAATTTTATCAGTCATATCTTTTTACAGTTTTATTTATTTTGCAGGTATTATTTATACCGGAATTTTTACCGCATCTAATTTAATACAATTTCGGAAAACTTATAATGCCAAATCTGATCATTGAGAGAGAAAAACTTAACCTAAATCCCGCACAAATCAAGATGGTCAAAAGCGGCTGGGGTATTGAAGCAGTTGAAAATACAGTCGTTGAGAAAATTACATACCTTTCAGACGGATTAAAGATAAAAGGTTATTTAGCTTATCCAAAGAATATCACGAAAAAATTTCCGTGTATAATATGGTGCCGCGGTGGAATAGGTAATAAAGGGAATATCGATGATTTCTATGCCCGTGGAATTTTCGGACAAATAGCGAGCTGGGGATATGTCGTTTTTGCTTCTCAATACAGGGGAAATGCAGGCGGCGAAGGTAAAGATGAATTCGGCGGTAAAGATGTAAATGATGTATTGAATCTCATTCCTCTCGCAAATGAAATTCCTTATGCAGAAAAAAATATTTGGGGAATAGAAGGATGGAGCCGCGGGGGCATGATGACATATTTAACACTAACACGCAACCATAATTTCAAAGCAGCCATAACTATCGGCGGGATTGCAGACTTGAAATGCAACGCCAACGAAAGCAGATTTATGAGAAAACTCTACGAACTAACTATGGGGCAACTCGATACTAATGAATTTCAGAAAATTTGCGAATCCAGATCGATCGTTAATTTTGCACATAAACTCTCTCAATCAACACCGATTTTAATTTTACACGGCACAGCCGATACGCGTGTTCTTCCACACGACTCGCTTGATCTCTCACACAAATTAATTAAAAACAAAATCCCTTTTAGACTGGTTATGCTCGAAAGAGGAGATCACTTTTTAAAATCTCACCGGAATGAAGCAGACCGGATGCGAAAAGAATGGTTTGAAAAATATCTAAGAGAGGTTAAACAAGAAAGCTAACCGCTACAAGTTAAGATTCACTTCCCTGCCTGAGAGTTTGTATTTGATTCTGATAAAAGTAAATCCGTCCAAAGCAGAATCAAGAGACAATATATTTTTCCCGAACAATAATTTTTTCGAGAATAATAATTTTGTGTAAACGCTGTTCCCTGCCGATACTTCTATCTCTTCATTATCATTAGCCATTAGTAAAATTTTAACAATGCTGTCGCTTCTTTTGATGAGAGCGGGTTTGTTATATACCGAATATTTTTGCAGAAGTGATTCAAGTTCCGGAATTGTAACGTTGACGATGTTTGAAGAAGTGGAGCTCTCATTCCAAGTTTTATCAACCGATTTAACTGCGAAATGATATTCCACCCTTCCAGGTTTGGGAATTGACAGAGCAATATTTTTATTATTCGCTTCTATTACTTCGAATAAATTTTCCGGGGCAAATGAAGATGAAGTTTCCGGTAAGCTGTACAGAGAATAATATCCAATGCGGTTTTCTTCGAGCGAATGTTCGGAGATATTCCAAACGAGAGAAAGGACGAGAGGATTATATCCCAAAATATCATAAGAGAGATCTATTGGCGGTAAAGGTCTGATATCATCAATCCACGCCATAGCTGACGGGAAAGTTCTGTATTCAAACGATTTAAAATTATAATCCTTTATAAAGCCGTACCTGAAAAATGCTATACCTTGCGAATTAATCTCTCTCGAGAAGTCGATTATATTTTCAATTTGTGCCATTACCTCCGGCTTATATGCACCGATGCCCAAGATAATATTTCTTCCGAAAGAATTGTCATTCCAATCTTTTGCGAGAACATCGAACTTGGGATTACTATCGAACGACCAGTAAATCTGAGGAACAGCATAATCAATTAGTTTTCTTTGTAACCATTCTCTCGTATCCTGATACACAGAGTTGTAACCTTCCCATCCGTTCATACCGTCAAGGTTCCGGTAAATCCCGATAGGCGTAACACCTAATTTAATATAAGGTTTAATTGACTTTATTCTCCTGCTCAGTTCTTCTACAAATAATGTCAGGTTATTACGCCTCCAATCGTCTCTATTCAAACCGTTGCCGTACACACCGTAAGAAAATACATCATCGAAATTTTTTCCGGGATATCGAAGGAAATCCAAATGAACGCCGTCAATTTCATATTGTTTTACCATCTCAACAATTAATGCTACCAGATATTCTCTAACTTCGGGTAAACCCGGATCAAGCCAGTATGTTGATTTTCCGTTTTCTTTAAACTCAACTACCCATTCCGGTTTTCTTTTTGATATGTGATAAGAATTATTGAAGATGAATCCATCTTCACCGGAAAAACACCGTATCACGTTGACCCAGGCGTGTAATTCGAGTCCTCTGTGATGGGCACTTTTAATTGCTAAATCCAACGGATCATACGAAGGAATTCCTCCCACTTCTCCGGTTAAATATGGTGAATACGGATCGAATGATGAATTAAACATTACAGTAGCACTGCTTCTTACCTGAAAATAAACCGTATTAAGTTTTTTGTTTTTTATATTGTTAAAAATTTCTACCAATGCATTCTTTTGACTGTCTTGATTAAATGTAGGAGGAGGCCAATCCAATCTTATATTTGTGGTCACCCAAACCGCTCTGGTCTCTCTGCTAATTTGCGGGTAAACAGTATCAATCCTGGGAATTACCATTATAAATAGTATTATTAATGCTTTTTTCATAAGGTGATCACCGATCTTTTACATTGAATAATTTAAGACCCTCATCTAAAGCGTAATAAATATCATCTTTCTTTGCTTCAGCATCCAATACCAGCTTACCTATTTCCTGAAGAAGAACAAACTTAATCTTTCGGTTTACATTCTTCTTGTCGTGCTGCATAATTGAGTATATTTTTTCTTTATCATATTTCTTAATTATTATCCTCTCATTTAACTGCCGTATGGAAGATACATATTTTTCAATTACCTTCTCTTTTAGAAATCCGAGCCTGTTCGACAAAAACAAAGAACATGTAATTCCCACAATCACCGCAGCACCATGTTTGATTTTATATTTCTGTTCTGTCTCTAATGCATGTGCGAATGTATGACCGAAATTCAATATTTTACGCAGGTTCTTTTCCTTATCATCCGAAACGACGACGTCCCGTTTAAATCTTACCGATTCAAAAACAAGTTTTTGTATTACCGAATTGTTCAATTGAAACAACTCTTCAATATTTTTGAATACATATGAATAAAATTTTTTGTCTGATAGAAATCCGTATTTTATAATTTCCCCCAATCCGCTTAAAATTTCTTGAGGAGGAAGAGTGTAGAAAAATTCCGAATCAATAAGGACAAATCGCGGATGATAAAAAGCTCCGACAGAATTTTTTATTCCATCGACATTAATGCCCGTCTTACCGCCGACGGAACTATCTACCGCAGAAAGAAAAGTAGTCGGGATTTGGATGTATTGTATTCCACGGTTATAAGTTGCGGATGCAAATCCGGATATATCACCAGTAATACCGCCGCCGATTGATAATAATAATGTATCTCTTCCGAATCCGTTTCTTAAAAGCTCTGAAAAAATCTTCTCTAATGATTTTAAAGATTTTAACTCTTCATTTACTTTAATCAACATGGATTTGACCGGAACGGAAGATTTATTAAAGGTCTCCTCAATTTTTTTATGGTGATAATTATAAACATTGGTATCTATTAAAGAAAAAATATTCGGGTATAACTTGTGTTTGTTTATTATGGTAAAAAGACTTGAAAAAATATTTTTTCCAATATATACCGGATACAATTGGAGATTCTGTATTTCAACTACAACTTTTTTCATACACCATCATAGATATTTTTTTTACAAGTTTATCAACGGTAATTCCCACAGGACTGATATCGGTATTTATTACCAAATCTGCTTTATTATAAAAAGTTTCTCTCTTAGTTAAAATCTCCTTGATCTTCGAAACGAATTCTTCTTCCGAGTTATCAGAAAGTACAAGATCACGAAAAAGGGGTCTGTCAATCTTATATTTCAATCTTTTGTAAAGAATTTCAGGGGATACCTTCAAGTAGACTATCTTTCCCGATTTTTTGATGATATTAAAGTTTTCTTCGTTGGCAATTGTACCGCCGCCGAGCGATATAACAACTTTTTCAAGTTTGGAAAGTCTCATCAAGGTATCCGTTTCAAGCGTCCGAAAATAGTCTTCCCCCCGGTTTTCAAAAATTTCAACGATCGATTTACATTCGCTCTTTTCAATAACTTTATCCAAATCAAAAAAGTCCCATCCTAAAACGTTGGCAAGTATAGGTCCAATCGTACTCTTACCACTTGTCATAAATCCTGTAAGAAATAATCTCGATACTTTCATAGTATAATTTAGAATGGATAAACTTAGAGGCAAATATAAATAATAATGCAGGAACTTTGTGAAATTTTTTAATCGATGAAAATGACAATACTTCGCTTAAAATAAATTAAATTGATAACTAACACTAAGATAAAATGTAACTCCATCAATATTAACTTTAGAATCAAATGTATCATCGCGTAGTAAAACCTCTTCACCATCCATTGTGAACACAGCCTTATTGTACTTGCTTTCCATTTCAAATTCAGGATCCCTGAACTTCATACCTCCACCTACAGTGAGAAAATCGGTTATGCGGTAATCCATACCTAAATTAACTTGGATTCCAAAGGCAAACTCACGGCTTACATTCGACACTTCAACGTCTTCAAACAATTTGACGTGGCTGCCGAAATAAGCACCGACTCCACCTCCCATATAAAATTTGAAGTCCTCTGTTGAAAACGGTAAGAGATAGTAAATTGAAAACTCTACTGGTATGAGAACATATCCATCGTTAACATCTACGGCTATAGGGCTGAAACGTCTAATCGCAGTAATCTGAGTTTCTGCTCCCGTTTTGCGCAGATATTCGGTATAAAATCCTATAATTAATGGTTCGGATACCCTATACTTAAGTTCTAACGCATAGCTGTAAATATCATCCAAAGAGGAATATGTTGCTCTAACGACAGGGTCGGACGCGTTCGGTGAAAGGAACAGTTTTGATGTTGTTGTATAATTAAAACTGAAATTCAAGCTAAAATCTTTCCCTTCATATTGAGCTTTAAGATCTCCCAAATTCCAGTAAAAAACAGAAACTACAATCAACAAAATTTTTGTTTTCATAATGAGTGCTAAATATAAAGAAAAAAAATTAAGAGGAAAGGGTAAAAAAAAGCCGTGACAATTTCCTGCCACGGCTTGGAATAATTAATATATTTTAACGGTAGAACAAATGTCTATTATCGACAATGTCGGCTTCATTTTTTAACTGAGCAAGCCAATCGGAAAATACCCTGTTTTTCTTAAGCTGCAAAAGATTATCGCGCAACGTGACTCTTTGAAGATTGTAACTCGTTGAATCAAATTCCGTTCTGTTTAACACTTTTATCAAATAATATCCCCTGCTTCCCTTTATCGGATCGGATACTTTGTTCAATTCACCTTCCAAAGAATAATTAATGAAAGCGTAATCCTTTCCAACGCCGGGGATGGTAGCATCCGTTCCGAATTCTTTAGCAGTATCCACACCTGCCTTACTATAAATTTGCGGAGCCAAATTCAAATCACCCCTATCCTTAATTTGACTTTTTATTCCGATCATAATCTCCTTTGCCTTATTAAATTTCTTCTCGCGCAGAACATTATTTCTAATCGACTCTTTCATATCTTCGAACGGTTTGTACTCGGCATCCTTACTTTCAGAAACCACTGCAACGACATACCCTGCACCGACTTTGAATACCGTACTTACCGCGCCAATATCATTACCGAAAGCAAATTCAATTAATCCTTTACTAGCACCCATACCGGGAATCACTGTCATGTCTTTCCTAAAATAATTCGATTCTAGAATTTTGTACTTCATCAACTCAGCTTCCGATTCAAAACCATTTTTATCCGCTAGATAGGAAAAATCACCTGCATCGCTATATATTTTATCTATGGTTGTTGCCGATGCATCAATTTTATTTACAATTTTCTCAACAATATATTTATCATTTGTTTTTCCAGTTACTTTTATTATATGATATCCGTATGCTGACTTAACAGGTCTTTGAATAACACCGATGCTTCCTGTGAAACTGGCATTTTCAAATTCGGGGACCATTTGACCTCTTCCGAACCAGCCAAGATCGCCTCCCTTTTGTGCACTTCCAATATCATCGGAATTTTCAACCGCTAATTGAGCAAAATCAACACCATTAACCAACCTTGAATAAATTTCATCCGCTTTTTTCTTTGCTTCATTATCTCCCTGGTCCGATTTTATTAAAATATGCGATGCTCTGATAAATGTTTCATTGGACCTATATTTATTTATTAATCTATACACAATATATCCTTGATAGGTTAAAACCGGTCCGATTATTTCACCAACCTTTGCACTTGTAATCGGAATCCTAGCTTCATCGGGTATAACGCTAAGAGATAATGAATCTTTTGAGTAAGGTTGCTCGGAATATATATCAACATAAGTTTTGAACGAACTAGTGTCTTGGCTGAGTCTTCCGATAATAGCATCTAAATTACTTTTAACGGCCAGAGTATCAGCTTGAGAAGGTTTAGTTTGGAATAAAACATACTTGAGTCTGCGTTGGGGATCGTTTTTATAATCATCTAAATGGGAGTTGTAGTAATCTTCAAGTTCGGCATCACTAATAGAAACAGTTGAATCGGGAATAGTGTTTAAACCCACAAGAGCAAATTGAGCATTCATCTTAAACGTTTGATCTATGAACTTTTGGTGAATTTCATCTTCACTAACGGAGATAGTAGCGAAAAGAAGGTTTTGCAATTTTTCCTGCATCTTCTGTTCACGAACCGCATCCTCCACCTGTAAAAGAATTTCTCTATTACGTGCATCGAATAAAGCAGTTTCATATAAATCTCTATTAAAGCTGCCAGTTGAATCAATAAAATTCCTTTTTAAAAATTCAGGCGGTTCAGGGCCCAACAAAGCATCTCTGATTTCTTCATCTGTAACCGCTATCCCAAATTCTTCCATCTTTTCTTCTATTAGTTTTTGTGTAATTAAGGCATCCCAAACTTGATTTCTGAAAAAATCCATTTGAGATTCTTCAATCTCTTTGCCTGTTTGTTGTACTTGTGCAGAGCGGGCTCTCTCAACTAAAGCAGAATACTCCTGGTAGGTTACATCATAACCATTAATTGATCCCACGTTATTGCTTTGCCTGCCGAGAAATTCAAGAACTCGTGAATCGGATAGAACCATGAAAAGAACAAATAAACCGCCGACAAGAATAATAAACCAAGAAGCTAATCCTCTCATACGGGCCATCATACCCATAATATACTTTTCCTCCGTATTTGCCGTTAAAAATTAAGGTTTTAAATCTATACACATGCTTTGTTAAAAGCAACGGTTTAATGGGAGTGAGGATTATTACATTTGTTTATATTTGTCCCGGTTACCGGTAAACTTCTGACTTCTATCTTACTAACTAATTTAACTTATAGAATAATGTACTGATGTGAAGACTCAAAAGGAATATATAAACAATAGGCTAAATTCAACCTAAAAAAAATTTGCAAGTAAAAACCTGCATGTTTAACTTAACCATGCAAATAGACGGATTCAGCCAAAAATAATAGAATTATTCTGATGCCTTCATTCTTCAATAGCTGGTTACCCTTCATTTATTTATACGTTATTGGCGGCTTCTTTTTTTTAATCGGATTGATAATTGCTCGGAAGAGCGGTGCTCTGAACATAAAGATCAAAAGACACCGCCGGTGGTTTTATATAATGATTTTTGGCTTTCTTTACTTTGTAACTATGCATGCGCTTCTTATAATTGCAGCTTTATACTGGTAAACTATGGAGACATTTCATAATATAGGAACATCAACCGACTGGATTGTCATGATTGTTTATTTCCTAGCAGTCATGCTTTTCGGCAGTTATTTCGGAAGATATAATAGAAATACAACCGACTTTTTCTTCGGCGGAAGACGTTTCGCCTGGTGGTTAATTGCATTCTCGATAGTTGCTACCGGTGTTGGCAGCCATAGTTTTGTAAAGTATTCCGCTAAAGGTTTTGAGCATGGTTTGTCTTCCACCATGACATATATTAATGATTGGTTCTTTGTTCCTTTCTTCCTATTCGGGTGGCTACCGATCATTGTCTACACCAAGATCCGGTCCATTCCGGAATATTTCGAAAAGCGTTTCAGTCCTTCTGCTCGTTTTCTTGCGACCATACTTTTAATGTTTTACATGATCGGTTATATCGGCATCGGTTTTTTGACACTTGGGAAAGCAGCCCAGCCGCTTCTACCGGAAACATTCACTCTTTTCGGTGAGACATTCCACATCACGCTGATGGGAATTGTTATCATAATCGCCATCATAACAGGAATCTACATTACATTCGGCGGACAAACTGCGGTTATTTTTACCGATTTACTTCAAGGATTCATTCTACTTTTTGCCGGTTTGTTATTGTTTGTGCTAGGACTCGATTATCTCGGTGGATTTAAAATCTTTTGGGATATACTTCCAACCGAGTGGAAACTTCCTTTAGCTCATTACAACGATCCGTCGAGTTTCAATTTCGTTGGAATATTTTGGCAGGATGGTATAGCCGGTTCCGTCGGATTTTTATTTATGAACATGGGGCTCGTAATGCGCTTCATGGCAACAAAGAGCGTTAATGAAGGGAGAAAGGCTGCAACGTTTAATATTCTTTTTATGCTTCCTATCTCTGCAATTGTCGTTGGTAACGCAGGGTGGATAGGAAAAGCTGTTTCTATGGTTCAACCCGATTTAGTTCCTCCCAATACAGAGCCCGATCAGATATTTGTTGTTGTAGCAAATTTGGTATCTCACCCAGGTGTGTTCGGATTTATTATGGCAGCGTTAACGGCAGCACTGATGTCTACAGTCGATACATTGATCAACGCGACTGCTGCTGTTTATATCA
>CAZKNM010000052.1:0-6928 GCA_964554135.1 uncultured Melioribacteraceae bacterium | reverse complement strand
ATGGTTTAAAAAAGTTGTTACTTCAGTTAAAGAGACTGAGCGCAAAGAACTTTACGCCGCGAGAGTCTCTTCCATCGCTATTACTACATTCGGAGTTTTATCGGTTCTTGTTTTTGATCGATTTCCTACTGTATACGAAGCTCACGGATTTTTCCATTCAACGCTTACACCTCCGCTTGTTATAGCAATTTTCCTCGGAGTTTTTTGGAAACGATTCACTCCCGCCGCCGTTATTTCTACTTTCATAGGGGGTGTAACATTAATGATACTCGGTTCGAACCATCCGGGGATTCTTATCGCTCCTTTCGATCATGGCATCCAAATGGATCCTGTTAATCCATATTCTTACATACGCGCTTTATACAATCTTTTCGTTTGCGGTATCGTAGCTATCTTAATTACAATTACAACATATTACCAGAAAAAAGTTATTGCTCTAATAAGAAAAAAGAAAAATCACAGACAACTGATGTTCGGATTAACGACTGCAGCTGTAATCTTATTCTTAATAATCTTATTTGAGTTACTCCCAATTGTTTATTTGTTAGCTGCTTCCATTATATTGATTGTCGCAATTGCTTTGGCAACAACTTATTACGTTAGCTACAATGAACGATTACAAACCGAAGGACTTACCGCCTGGTCTCTTAATAAAGCGAAAAGAATGTTCAAGGGAAGTAAAATTAACGACCGCGAGGGTTCGATAGTAAAAGTACATTGGAAAATTAAAAAAGGAAAGGAAGAAACGATAAATCTATCTCAAGCAGATATGCGGAAAATGGCAGCTAATGAAGGCGATTTGGTCTACTTGTGCGATGCGCGCAAAATATTGGGAGGATTAAAATCAATACACTCCGTAATCGGCAAACCCCACAAGGAAGAAGATATCGTTTATATAACTAAAGAACAATTTCTTTCCGGTGTTTTCGTAAAAGGAAAAATTCTTACTGCTGAAAAGGAGATGTAAAAAATTAGCTTTTTCATGATGTTGAAAATTCATTTTCTTTAAGATTTCAGCACTTACTTTTTTATAACCTACACAATGAATAAATTCACTTGCTAATCACTTTTCCGCCGCTTAGATTTTCTGAGCGATTTTTTTAACTTTAGAAGGCTAGACAACAAAATGCCCTCCTTTTTTAATACTTGGCTTCCCTATATATATCTCTATGGTGTCGGTGGTTTTTTCTTTTTGATCGGTATGATTTTAGTTAGAAAAACCGGTGGATTGAATATTAAGAAAAAACGCCACCGCTACTGGAGAAATGTAATGATTTTCGGTTTCTTTTATTTTATGCTGCTTCACGCAATTTTAATAATAGCAGCACTATACTGGTAAAACAATGCAAACGTTTCATAATATCGGAACATCCGCCGACTGGACGGTGATGATTGTTTATTTCATTGCAATCATGTTGTTCGGAAGTTACTTCAGCAAATACAACCGAAGCACAAACGATTTCTTTTTCGGAGGCAGAAGATTTAAGTGGTGGCTGATTGCTTTTTCAATTGTAGCAACCGGAGTAGGCAGCCACAGCTTCATCAAATATTCTGCAATGGGTTTCGAACACGGTATTTCATCAACAATGGCATATATAAACGATTGGTTCTTTATTCCGTTTTTTATGTTCGGTTGGCTGCCTATAATCATTTACACCCGGATTAGATCTATACCGGAATATTTTGAGAAAAGATTCAGTCCATCGGCAAGATTTGTCGTAACACTTTTTCTGCTTCTCTATATGGTCGGGTACGTTGGAATAGGCTTTTTAACTATGGGAAAAGCCATTCTTCCGATGCTTCCCGAAAGCTTTTCAATCTTCGGTTTTACTATTCATATAACTTTGATGGGACTTATTTCAGTAATCGCGATCATCACCGGAATATACATTACATTCGGCGGACAGACTGCCGTTATCTTTACCGACTTAGCTCAGGGAATAATTTTACTCTTTGCCGGTTTCCTGGTTTTTATTCTTGGACTCGATTATCTCGGTGGATTTCACACCTTTTGGAACATTTTACCGACGGAGTGGAAACTCCCGCTAGCAAATTATAATTCTCCAACTGATTTTAATTTTGTGGGCATTTTTTGGCAGGATGCTATTGCCGGCTCAATCGGGTTTCTTTTTATGAATATGGGACTGATAATGCGGTTTATGGCAACGAAGAGTGTTGACGAAGGAAGAAAAGCGGCGGCATTCAATATAATATTTATGCTTCCCCTCTCGGCAATAGTTGTAAGCAATGCGGGATGGATAGGTAAGGCTATTTCCATAATCAACCCGGATATTGTTTCGCCCGGCACCGCACCCGACCAAATTTTTGTTGTTGTAAGCAATATTATCTCACAGCCGGGTGTTTTCGGCTTTATTATGGCTGCATTAACAGCCGCATTGATGTCTACGGTAGATACATTAATTAATGCCACAGCAGCTGTTTATATTAATGATGTTCACCGGCCAATCAAGAAACTTCTGAAAAAATTTTCGTCCTCTGAAAAGATAGAAGATAAAAAGGAATTATCCGCGGCAAGGGTTGCTTCAGTTTTTTTTACATTAATGGGTGTACTTGCTGTAATACCGTTTAACACATTCCCGACTATTTACGAAGCTCACGGTTATTTTCACGCCACTCTCACACCACCATTGGTTATCGCAATTTTTCTCGGTGTCTTTTGGAAAAGATTTACGCCCGCCGGTGTTATAACTACATTTCTCGGTGGTTCCGCCTTGATGATTATTGGTGCGAAATATCCGGGAATTCTAATAGCCCCGTTTGATCATGGTATTTTCATGGATCCTGTTCACCCTTATACTTATATAAGCGCTTTATATAACTTGGTTGTGTGTTTGGGTGTAGCTCTTTTAGTAACATATACCAGTTTCTTTCAGAGAAAAATTGTTGAAAAGATTAGAAATACTTCAAACCATAAAAATATTATGCGCGGACTTGTTGCTTTATCGGCATTACTTCTGGCAACAATTATTTTTGAATTCGCTCCATTACCTTTACTCATCGTCTTCAATATTATCTTAATAATTACAATTGCCCTGACTTCAACATATTTTATCAAATATGATGAAACTAAAAATACAGAAGGGCTGACCGCCTGGTCTATCAGTAAAGCTAAAGAAATGTTCAAAGGAAGAAAAATAAATGATCGTGAAGGTCAGGTTATAAAAGTACATTGGAAAATGAAAAATGAAACTTTGGATGTGATTAACTTTTCGAGAAAGGACATGGAAAAAATGTCGGCAAATGCAGGAGATTTGGTTTACCTATGCGATGCTAGACGATACCTGGGTGGTTTAAAATCTATTCACTCTTCATACGGCAAACCTCACAACCAAGATGGTATAGTTTATATTAATGAAGAACATCTTAAAACAGGATTATTTAAACAAGATAAGTTACTAACAGCAGAAAAGGAAATGTAAAATAGGGAATGTTCAACCCGTAAATTATTCGTATTTACCTGAACGAATCTTTTCATTTAATTTCTTTAAAACAACCGGCGGTACAAAATCAGCAACATCACCTTCGAATTGAGCAAGATTTCTAATAATCGTAGAATTTAAATAAGTATACTTTTCATGCGGCATTAAAAAGATAGTTGAACATTCGGCGTTCAGCTTTCTATTCATTAATGCCATTTGAAATTCATATTCAAAATCACTTATTGCTCTTAATCCTCTTATAATACCTACTGCGTTCAGTTCTCGTGCGTGGTTGACAACCAAACCGTCAAACGAATCGACAATAACTTTTTCATAATCTTTCAAACTCTCTTGCAGCATTTCAACTCTTTCGTCTATGGAAAACATAGCCGTTTTACCCGGATTCTTAGCAACCGTAACAATTACTTCATCAAACAATTCGATAGCGCGTTTAACAATATCAATATGACCATTCGTAACCGGATCAAATGTACCTGGATAAATAACCCGTTTCATATATTTCCCCTCATTTACTTGCGATAAAATATAATTTTTTGTTTTTCATTCCAAAGAACCAACAAGATTTATTCTTTTATGTATTGATAAAGCAGGCTGTCTCCAATGCGTTTGAATGGTTGTATCCCGAAATTATCCACGTCCTTTTTTTCAGTTTGAATCGATCTCTCAATAATTAGTATGCCTCCTTTATTCAAATATTCCCTTTCTATTAGGTTTTTTACAACCAAATGAATATCGTCCTTGAAAAACGGAGGATCGGCAATAATAAGATCATACCTATCATGCAGTGATATCTTTGAAAATCTTACCGCTTCCATTTTAAATATTTTACTATTGCCTTCCACATTCAGCGTCTGTATGTTTTGCGAAAGGATTTTATAAATTGAATAATTCTTTTCAACGAAATGAATTTTGTCGGCTCCACGGCTCAAAGCTTCAAGGCCCAATGAACCTGATCCGGCATAGATGTCACAAACGTTAATGCCATCGAAATCAATTACGTTAGAAAGATAATTAAATATCACACCCTTTAGCTTGTCGGTTGTGGGTCTAACAAATTTCGAATCCGGTACTTTAAGTAATCTTCCTTTGTAGGTGCCTGCAATTATTCTCATTATTGTAATCTTAGAGCTACTCCGGCAGCCGGAGCAAAAGAGTTATTCGTTTCTACAAAATATCGGTTCTCATAAAGAAAGGGACTAACCTTTATTTTATCAAAGGGATTAATCTTTTTTAACTGCAAATTAACGGAAGAATTAATTTTTTCAATCAATTCGTCACCTGCATTGTTACCAAATAAGTAAGATTTGGTGATGTTATCAACAGACAAATTATACTTTCCTAATTTTTCAATCACCGATTTCATTTTGGATAAAAGATCGGAATCATCTAAATACTGTTTAACCGAAAAATGAATTGGGATTTGTTCATCCATAATAATTACGGAAAATTCTTTTTCTTCGATCAAAATACTTAGGTAGACTTCATTTTTTACCGATTGGTTATCCAATGTAATAAATACGTTTGTAGCAAAATGAATGTTATCGGCAAGCCTTAAAACCAAATTATTCTTGAAACAAAATTTATTGATCAAATTTAACAACTGCCTATTAATAGCTAAAATAATAGCATATTTTTCCTTGCGCAAATTACTTTTGTCAACATCTACATATTGTACGAAATAATCATTGGGAATTTCGGAAGGGAATAACAGTTGTAGTTCCCAATTAAAATGTTCAATGAGGTCACGTTCGGTTAGAGTGTTATCAAAAGGAATTTCAATAATTTTAAAAAAATCATGCTGAAGAGCGAATGAAACGTTTTGTGTATTCAGTGATTTTCTAACGGAGAGTGCTTTGTAAGCATTTTGGAGAATGTTGATGAATTTAGATTCTCTATTTGATGAATCTATTTCTTCACCAAATGGTTCTTCATCTACATTCTCCAAATAAAAATTCTCTTTCCGATAATCAATCTCAACTAATTGAAGTTTGTTTCTTGTTATACAAAAACCCGCGTGGCTTTGAAATATCGGCATTTCAATTTATTATTCCCAAGATGCTGTATTCTTTAGAGCTTCGCTGAATAAATCCCCAACCTTTCCATATCCATCTGGGCATTCGATTTTCCATAAACGGCCAATCTCAGTATGTTGATCAATAGAAATTATTCTACCAACCCTATTTATGACTGTATCAACACTTTCGGTTGTATCAACTTTAAGTAGATACGGACTGCCTGATTTGGGTGATGTAAACAGTGAATCGGGAATAAATTCCCCTCCACTCAATGGAATAAAAGGATTTGTCGGTCTTCCGGTTACCGTATCTACTCCAACTATTACATTCGCAACAATAGGATCGGTTTTAATAAATGTAATCAGACTATCCATACTATCGGTAAATTTTCCGTGCTTCCGCTGCCACAAAATTTCTGCTTCTTTGACATTTATCATTCTGGCACGAGACTCAGTCTTCCAGAATTTTTCCATTTTCATTACATAATTCGGTTCTATTATTGCCACATCAATTAGAATATAAGCTAAAACCAAAATAATAAAATAAAGTATTGCATGAATATACCAAGGTTCAGCCTTAGTCAGTGTGCTCATTATTCCTCCAGGTGATAATATTACTTTTATTCAATAAAAATATATTCTTTAATTCGCTTAAACTTTGCTTCACCGATACCCTTCACCAACATTAACTCTTCGACTGATTTGAAGCCGCCCCTTTCATTCCTCAACTCTATTATTTTCTGGGCCGTAACTGCTCCAATACCGGGTAATTTCTTTAAAAGATCTACATCTGCAATGTTAATATTAACTTTTGGGATTAAAATATTTTCCGAAGATTCTTCTCCTGAATTTATTTTATCGGTTCTAAAATCCAAAAGTTCCTGCTCAGAATCAACACTTTTTTGAATATTTTTTGATGAATTTCCATTGTAATCATCATTATATGATGCTGATTTGAAAACGCTGTCTTGTGCAAAGTAATCGTACTTTTTCAAGGTAACATTTCCATCTCGGTACTTAAAATAATACAGCACCGCTCCGACACAAAAAACAATAACTAGAAAAAGAATAACTTTAATCTCTAATTCGGTGAAGCCAAGCCTCCTACCGATTTTACCGAAAGTATTTATATTACTTCCTCTATTTGATTACAATATTCAATACATGAATATAGATTAAAAATTCCAGTTGGGAAAGGTTATTTCTCAGGGACTTTTATATTCGGCATTTTCTGTAATTCCTTGAGCAATTCCTTTTCTTTTGAACTGATTTTTTTCGGAATAAAGATATTAACTCTAACTAATTGATCTCCGCCTCCGTGCCTGTTCAGATGTTGAATTCCTTTCTCCCTCATTTTCAAATATTTCCCGGATTCAATACCGGATTCTATTATTCCAGCTTCATTTCTTCAATAGATTTTCTTTATTTCCACGTCCCTGAAATAATGCCTCAG
>CAZKNM010000051.1:10585-20685 GCA_964554135.1 uncultured Melioribacteraceae bacterium | reverse complement strand
GCTCAATATCTCAAATTTCCTAACTTTAAAAGTTTTCGAAAAAAAATGGAGCATATTCTATACACCAATCAAAAAATTATCAGAAAACATTGGAGCAGAATTAATTGAAGTTTATCAAGAAATATCCGGAATATTTAACAGGTCTAATTGTGTTTATAGTATATATCTTAACACTGGCTCCATCAGTAATACAAATTGATTCGGGTGAGCTGGCAACCGTACAGGCAACATTAGGGATTGCTCATCCTACAGGTTACCCGCTCTTCACAATCATAGGATATGTCTTCTTATCGTTGCCTTTACCATTCACGAAAATATTCCTTGCAAATTCATTAGCGGCAATATTGTGCAGTTTAACCATTGTACTTTTCTTAAAATCTTTAAAGATAATCCTTCATAACATTTCCATCAACCAACCAAAGATTAAGAATATTGAAACGGTAAAAATATGTACTACAATATTTTCCGGATTGGTTCTTGCTTTCAGTGAGACTTTTTGGTTCCAGAGCACTTCGGTTGAAGTTTATTCATTACAAGTATTTTTGATTATGTCAATCATTTATTTATTACTTAAGACTTTTTACTCCTCACTCGAATCAGACTATCAAAAAAAAGGATGGTATTTTCTGGCTATTATGCTTGCGTTAGGCTTTTCAAACCATATGACAACCATTCTAATAATACCTGGAATTGCTTTTCTTTTTTTCACAAAGGAAAAATTCAATAAAGATTCTTTCAAAAAAGTATCACTCATGCTCTTATTCTTTATACCTGTACTGGCCATAATTTATGCCTACCTCCCTATTAGAGCCGCACAAAATCCAATACTCAATTGGGGAAATCCTGTAGATCTCGAAAGATTTTTTAGACATTTCACCGGGAAGCAATATCAAGTGTGGTTATTCTCTTCATTTACTTCAGCAAAACAGCAGTTAATATACTTCATAAGAAATTTACCGGGCGAGTTTACCGTATTCAGTCTTTTTTTCGTAATAGTCGGAATAATTTATTCGTATAAATTTTTCAGAAAAATATTCTTCTTCCTAATGATTTCCTTCTTGGTTACGGTTCTTTATTCAATCAATTATGATATCAATGATATTGATTCCTACTTTTTGTTAGCTTACTTATCCCTTGCATTTTTCTCATTCTTTGGATTACTGAAAATATTCCAATTTGTATCCTCGAAAGGGTTAAGCAATACAATATGCGCTATCATCATCGGATTGTTTGTTCTTGTTCAATTCTATTGGAACTTCGACAAAGTAGATCAGAGTGATATCTATACATTCGAGGATTATACAAAAGCTGTGCTTTCAAGTACGGAAACAAATTCCGTCATTTTCAGCTATCAATGGGATTATTTCATTTCCGCTTCATACTATTTTCAGTTTGTTGAAAATTTTCGAGCTGACGTAACAGTCATAGATAAGGAATTATTGAGAAGATCATGGTATTATAGACAATTGCAAACGAATAATCCTGAGGTACTTTCGGGAATGCATTCGGAGATTATTGATTTCAACAATGCAATTATGCCTTTCGAGAGAGGAGAAAAATACGATTCCAACTTATTAGAAAAATATTACCGTAGAATAATGACCGGTTTAATTTTGAAAAACATCGACGAAAGAAATTACTATATTGGTCCCGAGTTAGTCGAAAATGAATTGCGGCGAGGTGAATTTTCTCTGCCGGACGGTTATACTATTGTTCCTCAGTTATTTTTATTTAAAATTACAAGGGGAGATGAATACGTCCCGGCGCCTGATCCAAATTATCACATCCGGTTTCCATCTCGCACTAATAGGTATGTTGAATTCATAGAAAGAATAGCTACAACGATGCTTCTTAATCGTACGATCTATGAACTAAGATACGACAAAATTGATCGAGCAAGAATATATATCCAAAAATTAAAGAAAGAATTTCCGAAATATAGGATTCCGGCTCAATTTGAATCTTTATTGTAAGATAAATTTTGGAACTGAAATTTATGGAGAGACTATGCCGCATTGTATAATAGAGTATTCCGCAAACATTAAAGAAAACGTAAATAAAAATGCTTTACTATTAGAGATTAACAAAACTCTTGATGAAACGAAAATGTTTTCACTTAATGATATCAAGAGCAGAATAATTGTGCACGATGATTATTGTGTCGGGGATGGAGATCCTTCACGAGCTTTTGTAACATTAAACGTTTCCATTATAAGCGGTAGAGACAGCGATACTAAGAAAATAATTTCCGATTTATGTCTAGATTTATTGAAAAAACATTTTTCCGAATCGCTTAAGCGGCTAAAGTTGAGTTTGACAGTTCAAATATCAGAGCTGGATAAAGATTCATACGGGAGGGAAAAAAGCTACTAATCGTATTCAAAGTTCTGCAGCATTCACCGATGAATTGGTTACTGCCAATAGTTAATTTAATTCAATTCATCCATTAAATCATCAATCTTATCTTCACTTAACTCATTTTTAGTCTTGAATGATTTCAACATTACATCAACCTGCTGAATTAATTTTTTCTTATAGTACTTCGGGGCGAAGATCGAACCATCTAGCATATAGATTCTTCGCGTAGCTTCATCATAAAATGTATAATTGATGAAAGGACCGCCCATACTTTTATCATTCATACGCCACAAACCTTCCGTCATAAGAGCATATTTCCCAAGGAAATTTTCTTCTGAAGTTGTCTTGTAATCATCGGCAATTTCTACATAGCTTTGATCATCGGTACTTCTATAATATTCCCGGGTAAGTTTATTTCTTTCGGAAGCAATAGAATCTGGATTTAAAAACTCTGGTGTGGAATTATCAATCCAATGAACAAATATCCATCTTTCCATATCCGTACCGGGAGAACGCCTCAGCCAAACAAATTTATTTTCAGGTTTGTTTAACGCTAATTGAAAATCAGCTTGTACATAAATTATCCAGCCGTAAGAATCAAGGAGTTGAGCTTCTACATCTTTCCTTTCATAACGTGGATTATAAAGACTTGCAAATAATCTTTTATTTGAAATGTTCCTAAAATAATAGAGTAAATTCTCATTGTCTTTTAACATATTTTGCCGAAGCTGATCGGTGGTTGGGGATGTAAGAACCATAACCAACTGGGATTTTGCCCACATATCATATTTATTCATTACAAACACACTATCTTTGCGTACCAGAGATGCTACATTTAAATCAAGTAAGGACCGTATATATTTGGCAACATCCGAATCGGAATCTAACGGTGCAGTTATTATAATGTTCTTTCTTCTTTTAAGTCTATCAAGATCTCTAAGGTTTCTCCTATTTAACTCAAATAACTTTTCAGGTTGAGGTGTATATATTATTTTGCTGAAGACTTGCAAAAACGTACTTTCCAATTCTTCGTACTGAACTGAATCTGCAATAACAATTATCTTATCATCATCGCCTATTGCATCAGGTTTACTAGTGCCGCACCCAAAGAAAATAACAGAGGTGGTAAATATTAATATGGAACCTGCACAGATTCCTAAATATTTCTTTTTCATAGTGTGTATCATATGTATTAATTAACAACGCTTTTTATACAAATGCTAATTTACCAAAGTTTCGAATATAAACTGCATTAATTCGGTACATTGGGCAAAAGCAAACTTACTTCAGGTAAAAAGATCAAATACAGAATCCACATAACTGCTCCAATTGAAAGAGGAACAGTCAAATTGTCATCAAGTAAACCGGAAGAAACATTTTCAGCTATTGCTCCTACAGCTACAGCAATGAATCCGATCATAAATTCTGCGGCATCACCATTAATTTTAGGCGCTAACGAAATGACGATGCATGCAGATAGAAAGAATGCGATTGTTCCCTCAAGGCTTTTCAAAATAAATTTATGTTTTCCGAATTTTCGGCCAACCAAGGCTGCTGAAATATCACCTACAATTAAAACCGCAAAACCAGTGACTACAAATACTTTAGGAAATATCAGAATAACAACAACTGCAGAGATCAATACATAAGTAGCCCCGTTCAGATTTTTTCTCTTCTCATCCATTTCATGTTTTCTAAGTAAAAATCTGAACAACAAATAAAATATTTTTTTCAAAGCCGGGATGTAATACCTACCAACATCCAAGACTAATGATAGAAGCGCTAGAGGAATTAGAATTGATAATGCAAGCTCCTTTGTAATGAAGTAATAAACAATCGGTATCGATAAGGAGCAGAGATGAATTGCCTTTCTAATTATTTCATTCTTGTACTCGATTGTACCATTATCAATAGCGGTCATACCGGATTTTGACTATTTTCTGGATTTCTTTTCTTTTTTTCATCTAACAATTTTTGCACATGATCGGGGAGTTTTGTATCCTTATCTTTTTCATCGGGTTTGGTATCATTCTTTTTAACTGGGGGTAACTCTTCCCCTCTCATAACTTTGTCAATTTCTTCACCATCCAAAATTTCTCTCTCAAGCAGCTCTTGAGACAGTTTATGTAATATTTCGATATTCTCATTCAATATTTTGTCGGCACGATCCATACATGAATCTATAATGTTCTTTATCTCCAAATCGATTTGCTTTGCCGTTTCTTCGCTAAAATCTTTATGTCTTGTAATTTCTCTTCCTAAGAATATCTCTTCTTCTTTTGCACCGTATGAAAGCGGTCCCAACTTTTCACTCATACCCCATTCACAAACCATTTTCCTTGCGATATTAGTAGATTTCTCTATATCATTCCCGGCACCTGTAGTAAACCGATTGAATACCAGTTTCTCCGCCGCTCTTCCTCCTAACGCATAAGTAATCATCGCTTCAAGATATTCTTTTGAGTATGTATGTTTTTCATCTACCGGTAGATAAGTAGTTACACCCAGGGCTCTCCCTCTTGGGATGATCGTCACTTTATGAACAGGATCGGCTTCCGGAATCATTCTTGCAACTAACACATGTCCAATCTCATGGTAGGCGGTTAACTTCTTTTCTTCCTCTGAAATAATCAGACTTTTCCTTTCCATACCCATCATAACTTTATCTTTAGCTTCTTCAAAGTCTTCCATGGCTACTTTCTTTTTATTCTTTCGTGCGGCTAATAAAGCTGATTCATTTACGAGATTGGCTAAATCGGCTCCTGCTAAGCCGGGTGTACCTTTTGCTAATACTCTTAGATCGACATCCGGCTCCAAAGGAATTTTTCTAGTATGTACTTTTAAAATTCCTTCCCTTCCTTTAACATCCGGTCTATCTACAACGACCTGTCTATCAAATCTACCGGGTCTCAAAAGAGCAGGGTCAAGAACATCGGGACGGTTAGTAGCGGCAATTATAATCACACCGCTGTTCTGTTCGAATCCATCCATTTCAACGAGAAGAGCGTTTAAAGTTTGTTCGCGTTCATCGTGTCCGCCGCCAAGACCTGCACCTCTATGACGGCCAACCGCATCTATCTCATCGATAAAAATTATGCAGGGAGCATTCTTCTTACCCTGCTCAAACAAGTCTCTTACGCGGCTTGCACCAACACCAACAAACATCTCCACAAAATCAGCACCGCTGATAGTGAAAAACGGAACACCAGCCTCACCGGCAACGGCTCTTGCAAGCAATGTTTTACCGGTTCCGGGGGGTCCCAGCAATAAACAACCACGCGGAATTTTACCGCCAAGCTTCTGGAATTTTGTAGGCTCTTTAAGAAATTCGATAATCTCTTCTAATTCTTGTTTCGCTTCATCCGCACCTGCGACATCTTTGAATGTAACCTTGATCGCCGACTCGGATATCAATTTTGCCTTACTCTTTCCAAAATTAAAAATACCTCTCGAACCTCCGGCACCCCCTTGCATGCGTCTCATGATCAAAACCCAAACAACAATAATTAAAATCCATGGAATGAAGCCAAGTAAAACAGTTAACCATTCATTGGATTCTTTGACGAACGTAAACTTAATATTCTTTTCCTTCCACAATTTGACCTGTTCATTAATCAATGGTTCGACAATGATTACAGAAAAGGTATTTATTTTCCTATAGCTACCGTCTATTAAAATACGCTCTTCTTGAGCAAGAGTTCCTTCGAAAGTATAATCATTTAAATCTGTTTTTATCACCTTGGCAGAAATTATTTTATTCTCATCCAGCATGTTTTCATAAATATCATAGGGTACTTCCGTCACAGAAGTTGTTCCTGACCGCATTAATTGCATTACTATGACGGCAATAATTATGACAGCACCCCAGCTAAAAACTGTCTTGATTACTTTTGACCAATCAAAATCACCATCGGGTTTATTTGGTCCTCCGCCGCCCCCCTTTTTAGGAGGTTTTTTCAAAGGTCTATCGCCCATAAATAGTTTTTTTATTCAAAAAGACATATTTTAATGTTTTCCCCTAATCACTTAAAACATAAATTGATCGAAGATTTCTATATTTCTGAGCATAATCCAATCCATATCCAATTACAAATTTACTAGGAATTTCGAATCCAATATAATCAATTTTGATATCATATTTGATACTCTCGGGTTTCACAAGCAGCGAAACCACCTTCACGCTTGCAGGTTTATGCTCCTTTATCAAATCTTCAATGTATTTAATCGATAAACCGGAATCGACAATATCTTCAACGATTATTATATGCCTATCGTAAATATCCGCATTCAACTCTTTTACAAGTCTAACATTCCCGGTTGAGATTTTTTCATCTCCGTAACTTGAAAGCTTGAAAAAGTCAATTTCACAATTTGTTTTAACATTTTTAATCAGATCGGCCAAAAACACAAACGATCCATTTAGAATTCCTATAAAGATAGGAAGTCTACTCTTATAGTCTTTTGTGATCCGGGTACCAAGTTCCTTTATTTTACTCTGAAGCTGCTCCTCGGTAATAAGCGGAACAAACTTTTCATCACCGATCATTATGATATCATCACTCTTTTTTCTCATTTCATCCATAGTTTGCATTTTATGTTTGTCTCCTCCGAAATTTTTACTCTATCGTCTATTCTTAAACCAACTACCCATACAATATTGTTCCTATTTACAAGTACGAGTTGACTCTTCTTCATGCTGGACGGTACTTTTTGTTCATTTAAAAAATCAGAAATTTTCTTGAAACTTTTCATTCCCAGCGGGACAAATTTATCCCCTGCTTTCCATGTGCGTAACACAAATGTATCGTCGAGGTGATCTGCAGATATAATCTCCTCCTTTTTTACCGAATTTAAATGATAATCATTTCCCGTGTACTTGTCGATTCCGAAAATATTGCCTCCTAAATCTACTCTGTCTCCAAATCCTAGTTTTCTTTGAACAAATTCCACCTTTTTAATTTTCTTAATAAGAATATTCCCTCTTTCCTTACAGGCTGTTAATCCACCTACAAGATTTATTTCCCTGCCAGTCTGTTTTTTTATCAATCCACTCAGTTTATGAAAATCATTAAAACTAAATGGATATGAAAAATACTTTTGAAGAATATTTTTAAAAAATTCTCCCAGAACATCTTCTGGATAAACCTCGAGTACCTTCAGGTCTATTGACAATTCTCCTTTTGAAAATTCAACATAGCGTTGTGATATTTCTTCAATATATTTACTTAGTAATACTGCGGTGCTTCTATAAGTTTCCGATGATTTTAAAATCGTTTCCTCTAAAGATGGATTGAGTTTCCCCTTCACGAGAGGGATAATCCTCTGTCGAAGAAAATTTCTTTCGATATCCTCATTCAAATTGCTCTTATCAGTTCTAAATCCAATACTTTTGTCCTTAAGATAAGAAAGGATTTCAGCTTTACTTAAAATTAACAAAGGACGAATAATATTTTCCCGCTTCGCAGGTATTCCGGATATTCCAGAAAGTCCAGTTCCATGGAATAAATTTATAAGCACGGTTTCAGTGTTGTCACCGCAATTATGAGCAGTTGCTATTTTGTTGAAATTGTTTTCTGCACATATCTTGTTGAAGGACTTATAACGTAAAATTCTGGCTGCTTCCTCAATGGATTGTTTATGTTTCTTGGCATATTTTTTTACATCAACTTTAACCGAGTAGAAATCGACATTAAGTTTCTCACACAACCTTTTACAGAATAACTCATCCTTATCAGCATCCTTTCCTCTCAATCCGTGATTGACATGCAACGCGGCTATCCGAATGTTATATTTTCCCCTGTATTTATCCAGAAAGTGAATTAAAAAGACGGAGTCCGGACCGCCGCTGAAGCCAACCAGAATTCTATCTCCTGCCAATATCAGATTATGCCTGTCAATATACTTAATTACTTTCTGTTCAATCCTTTTCATTTTCAATTCTTTGTTCAAACAATTACAAATCACTAAACAGTAATGTCACCAATGAGTAAAACCGACAACAATATCTTCCCCGCACATTTCAACTGATTTTATCTTGTACCTAAAAGCTTTCTTGATGTTTTCAATATCCAAACCACCAGAAAAAGTTTTACCTTTTCCAACGACCTTCGGACTGTAAAATATCAACATCTCATCAAAAAGTTTCTCATTAATCATATTAGAGAACACAATACCTCCTCCTTCCACCAATAAAGATGTGATTTTTTCTTTTGCAAGCTTTTTAAGTAAGGATTTTAAATTTAGTATGCCGTTTTCTTTCTCTTTAACAAAGATCAGTTTTACATTTTTCTCTTTCAGCTTGTTAATTCTTTTCTTCTTCAATTTACTTCTATAGGATGATGCAATTATTAATCCACTATCTGCTGATTTTTTAAATATTTTCAGATCATGATCAAGACTTAGATTAGCATCAAGAATTACTCGCTTTGGATTTCTTCCCTCAACTAATCTAACCGTCAGCTCCGGATTGTCAATTTCTACAGTATGTTTACCGACGAGAACTGCGTCGTATACACTGCGTAATTCATGAACAAAACTTCTTGACTCAACCGAAGTGATCCACTTAGATCTTCCGGCAGTATCGCCAATTTTTCCATCCAAAGTTGATGCAATCTTAAGCGTAACATATGGAATATCTTTGGTTATGTATTTGAGAAAAAATTTATTCAGTTCGTTACATTCTTCAATCAATACTCCATCTTTAACTTCAATTCCTCCAGCTTTTAATTCCTTTATACCTTTACCGCAACTGCGGGTATCAAAGTGCTTTGTACCGATTACAACTCTTTTTATTTTCGCGTCAATGATATTTTTGACTGGATTTAGGTCATTTAATGAATCAGTAGTCGGTTCAAGGTTCGTGAATAATACCGCATTTTCAACTGATTCTTTGGCATTATGAATAGCTGATAACAAACAATTTCTTTTGTCGTCAACTCCATTGTATGAGGCACTAATGATCCGATCGTTCTTTGCGATGACAACACCGACGAGCGGAGAAGCTATAACTTTCCCTCTCCCTTTCTTTGCCAGTTCGAGAACAATTCTTATGTATGATTCATCCTGCAAATTAATCTATACTTAAAATTTCGAATTTGATTACTCCGGCGGGTACTTTTGCCTGAACAATTTCTCCAACTTTCCTCCCCATGAAAGCCTGACCAACAGGAGAAGATATCGAAATTTTCCCTTTCTCTAAATCCGCTTCTTCAGGCGATACAAGTGTGTACGTAAAGGTTTTAGAATTATTCAAATTTTTTACGGAAACAGTCGATAAGATATGAATTTTATCCTTCGGTAAAACAGATAGATCAATCACCCTAGCTTTTGAAAGAAGTTCTTCCAATTTACTAATTTTCAATTCGAGTAGCCCCTGCTCTTCTTTAGCAGTATCGTACTCGGCATTTTCAGATAAATCACCATAAGTTCTTGCCTCGGCGATTCTTTCAGCCATTTTTTTTCGACCGTTGGTTTTTAGCCCTCTTAACTCATTCTCAATTTCTAGAATACGTTCTTTACTTAAATAAATAAAATCAGACACTATTTACTCCTTGCTATGAAAAATAAAAAAATATGCCACTGCTTTACGCAGTGGCACACCAAAATCTAAGAAATTTTGAGTATCTTTTCAACAGATAATGTTTTACCATCCCCTTTTATGCAACTTCTCTTATACGACAGATGGATTTGAAATTACAATATCTGCAAATCGATTCCTCCCTATTTTCCAACTTTGTAATATG
>CAZKNM010000051.1:6479-10539 GCA_964554135.1 uncultured Melioribacteraceae bacterium | reverse complement strand
TTTTTTGATCGCCTTAACGTAGTTTTCAATGAATTTCAATGTTTTTCGAATTAACTCATCAATTATTTCCTCTTTCTCTTTCCTACTCTTGGTTACTCTAACTTCTTCTCTACCGAAATCCGAGGCCTGGTATTTAAGAGAGTAGATAAATATTTTATTAGGATAATAATCCCTCTCAAATTTTTCTCTTAATAGATTTTGGGCTGCGTATATATAAAACGGAAGCTGCAAAGAAATTCCTTCCCAAAGCTCCTCAATTTTCGGCTTCTTCCCGCTTAATTTATAGTCGACGATATTAAATGCTATTTCATTCTCATTTACCTCGATACGATCAATTTTCCCTCTTAATTTTATACCTTTCACATCAATGGGAACGTTGCTGCTTAATACTTTATCAAAATCTTTTTTTCTAATTTTTCCAAATCCAACTTCAAAGAACTTCGGAAGAAATCCTTTCTGGTCTTCAATTTCATTCTTAAAAAATTTATAAAGAATAGATTCCTTTCTGTTACCTGCTAATCCAAGTATTTTCTCCTTTTCATAAAATGATAATTCGGATAGGAAGGATGCTTTCTTAATGACTCGTTCAGCAGTTTCAAATAAAATATTCTCAGCTTCCTCTTTTTTACTTGGCAAAATATTACATAATACGATATTCTTTTCTCGGAGGAGTATTGAATAATCGAATAAAATGGAATGAAGCAGACTTCCCATTTCTATTGCTTCTATTTCCTCCATGGGTTCTTTGATCGATTCAAGTTTAAGAATCCTTTCCAAAAAATATTTGAACGGGCACTGCGCATAGGTTTCTAGTTGAGAAATAGAAATCTGATCAGGCATTATCCGATCAATCTCTTCTGATATTGTTTCTTTCTTATCTTTAAACAGAGGATAATTAAAAAGGTTAGTCGTTTCTTTATGGTCAGGTTCAAGATAACCAAGGTAAATACTGGACGCGGACGGATCATTGATGCGTAAATTATCAACTTCTACCCCGTGGGTAATGCACAATGGATCGTAATTCAGTTTTAAAAGGTTTGGGCTGTTCTCTTTTATCGATCTATTCATACCTACATGTTTAAGATACTCCTCAACCGAATAAAGTGAATTAGAATAATCATTAAGACCACGGTGTGTAATCTCTAAACAATCCGAAATATCCTTTACAAAGATAGACTCAACCAATTCTTTGCCTGAATATGTTAAAGGATTCGATAAATATAAACCCTTCTTAAACGCACATAAGGATTGATAGAACTTATACCTCTCTTCGGTTTGATGAATCAACTCCTGTTTTACAAATGAACCGGAGAAAAATATTTCGGGATTATATCGAGTGGGGAAATTCCCATCGTAAAGTCCTGCGATAAACAGATAATCGAATTTTAAACCTCTTATTTCCTCAGCTGTAGTTACAAGCACTCCGAAGTCGGATTTTTCCTTAATATTGAATCTAGCCCAGCCGCATATCGTCCGTAATTGGTCCAAATAGACTTTCAGACCGAATTTTGTATCATCTCCAAATTGTTTCTTCAACAGACCAAAAATTTCAGCAAGTGTTTCAAATAGAGTATCTATAGCTTTAATATGCTCTTCATTATTTACATTTAATTCAAGTAATTTTACAAGGAAAGAAGATTCATACAGAAATCTTTCTAGTTTGCTGGAGAATTCCTCTATGGTTAGTTTTCCTGTGAAGGGTACAAGCATTTTCTCCAAAGTCTGGATGTCACTTAAAGCTTTAGAATAATATAATATTTGCCGCTCGATTTCATTTTCAGCTAAGTCGTCTGCATAGCCGGCACTATTAATTGCTTCTCTTATTAAATTTTTCCAGTTTTCAATTCCAGCCACAATTTTTAATTGTGATGCTGTTTTCATTAAATTCGATAAATCTATATTAAACGTATCAACGAATCCGCTGCTCAATGAGCGAATTACATTTTTGTAATAGAAATCGTTCTCAAGAACTTCTAAAAAATTAATGATAGCTAAGATCGGAAGAGAGTTGTTAAGTGATATTCGATCCGTTAGATTAACCGGAACACCATAAGTGGAAAAACGATCTCTTATGATATGCGAATAATCCTTTATCAAATTAAAGGCTACACAAATCTTCTGTGGTTCAGTCTTGCCTTTTGCCAGCAGTTCTTTTATTTCCTTGACGATTAAATCTATTTCCTCTTCAGGATTTGAAGCAGAAATTTTTACGATCTTATCTTTGAATAAATTTTCTTTCGATTTGGTCTTCTTTAAAAACAGATTTTGCCGGATATAATTTATAAACCTATCTGAGGTTGAAAATGAAGTATCTTCAATTTTCTCGAATCCTTTACCCTCTAGTTTACGATAACATTTATCCAAATGGGAAAATATCAAAGGATTGTACATGTAATAATCAAAACTAAGATACAGTCTTGTTTTAGGAACTAAGGAAAGTTTTTCTATTAATTCTATTTCTAAAATACTGAATTCATTAAATCCATCAATAATTATCAAATTGACTTCAGAATATAACTCACGGAATTTTTTAATAAATTTTTCAATTACAATTTGATTAAGATCATGATAAACATCGCCTACTTCCAAAGCATTCAATGTACGGCATTTGTGAAGATAAAGATCATATATATTAGCGATATCAAGTGCCTTTAATTTTTCGCTTCTGCTCAGTTCCTTTGCTTCATTTCTCAGATGATTCGGTGTTATTCCCTGCTTTTTGTATTCCGAAATTACATTAAGTAACCTATCGAGTGTTCCATGTGGGATTTTATCTTTGTACGTCGAGAAATACTCAAGTTCGACTTCAGATGCACTTTGCCCTATTAAAACAGTTGAAGCGGCTTCACTTAATTGAGTAAATCCAACAGACAACTCTAGTAGTTTGAATGCTATTGTCCCGAGAGTTTCGATATTAACCGATGAAGTTGTGTTATTGGGTATTGCCGAAACGATTTCTTTTTTAAGATGCCTCAACTTCCTATTAGTGGGAACTATCAATAACAATTCTTCCAATCTCCGCGCCTGAATTATCTCATCAATGAGAGCATCGATATTTACCGATTCAATATTTTCCTTTGTAAGAATCATTGTCTAATCAATAAATCACGATATGAACATTTAATTTGTTCACTTTTATTAACCTTTAGCAGCTGTACTAATTCATTGAATTCTTGAATCGCATTTTCTTGAGTAGAATTAACTACGGTCTCGAGCTCAATAAAATCTCCAAGCTTATTAACTCTATCGAGATGTATACGTGTATTTTTATATAGATATAGTTGACGAGATTTTTCAACAATAACTTCCACCTCGAAAAGCTCTTGTAGATAACGCTCAACATTATTCCCTTCGAGTCTTAAAATCTCATAATCACTCCATCTCTGCTTTGCGGTTTCATCCCGCAGATATTTTATTATGCAGTAAGTTCCGTTTTCGCACCTCAGTTTCAGCAATCCCTTGGCAGATTTATAATAAATGTCTCTCTGTCTCAAAATCCCTTTTTTTTCAATGTCTAATCCCAACAGAATTTGTTCAATTTCTTCGATAGAGTTAATTTGAATTTTTAGTTCTAAATTCTGTGCCATTTAATACCCAAATTTTTACATTGATTGTCGACAAATAAAATAATCTTTTTACATTAAACTTTTTTCTTAAACAACTTGTTTAACGTTAGAAATGGATAAATTTTAGTGCCAATTTTTGTCACTACAAAATTATCACATTGACTTTTAATATATAATAATTAATTTTAAGAATAAAACTAAGTATAGTTGGACGGACGAAATGAGATATCTGCTTTTTTTAATATTGCTAGTCCCATTCACAATTACAAGTGGACAGAAGATTGGTGAATTAGCTAAGGAAAAACCGCCGGTAATTTTCCCAGATAACTCCTGGGGCGTTGATATCATGTTTGGAGAAGGTGGAATTGGTTTGGGTACTTTTTTCCAAAAAGCCTTTAACGATGATATCACAGGTCTGGTGGATTTCTCAATTTCCGAATCTAAAGATGAAAAGGAAATTGAATATTATGATTATTGGGGAAATCCTTATGTTG
>CAZKNM010000051.1:0-6469 GCA_964554135.1 uncultured Melioribacteraceae bacterium | reverse complement strand
ACCGTGTATTCCTACTGCCGTTGAATTTGGGTATTCAATATAGACTATTCCGCGAAACATTAACAGAAAGCTTACGACCTTACTTATTTATTGGTGCAGGACCTACAATAGTTGTTACAACTCCTTATGAAGATGAATTTTTCAAGTCTTTTGCTAAAGCCCATTCACAGTATGCCGTAGGTGGTTACATCGGTTTCGGTGCTTACTTTGGAACAAGTAAGACAAATCTCATTGGAATAAACATGAGATATTGCTTCACCCATCTTTTCGGGGAAGGTGTTGAAAATCTTTACGATAGATACAGAAAAGATTTGAACCGTTTCTACATAATCCTTAACATTGGGATTATGTATTGACAATTCATGACAAAAGTTTTAGAGGTTTTAGCAAGGAATTTTTTCGTTTTTTCGGAGATCTTGAAAAAAATAATAATCTAACTTGGTTCCACAAAAACAAACATAGATATCAAAACTTCATTGTTGAACCTGCGAAATCTTTTGTGAGCGAATTATCTCCTTTTTTAAATCGGCTTAATCCATCTATCCGTACAGAACCTAAATTTAATCAGACCCTATTGCGCATAAATAAAGATATGCGCTTTGTAAAAGAGGAGCCTTACAAAACATATTTTCTGATACACTTCGGAAGGTTTAAATTAGACAGCGAATTTTACCTTTACTTCGATTCTCAATCAGCACAAATCGGCTTATTTATCAACAACACAAACGGACCGAATCTTTTCTTTAAAAAGAATCTAAATATGTATCGAAAACAAATTATTGATGTGTGCAAGAAATACAAAATCAACAATAAATATTCTTTGTATGAACTGAAAAAGGAAGCAGAACCGGTTCTTAAAAAGTTTGAAGCCGATAAACACCTGCCGAAACTTGAAAACATAAACTATATACTATTTCAGAAAATTAAAGATCCAAGTTGGGATAAAATATCTTCAGATAAATTGGTAATTGAATTTATAAAAATGATATCAAATTTATACCCTCTGTACTGTTTTGCTATAGCAACTGATCCCTTAAAGGAACTTAAAAAGTACGAAGAAAATTTCGGTACAATCTTATGATTGATTTTTCCATTTGATTGTACAGCCGATCGAGAATGTTTCCGGAGTTGTTATCGGTTTCCCATCTATTAATTCTTCGATAGCATCTCTTAGGTAATGAGCCTTAACATTTTCGATTTCTTTCCAATTATCATCTATCTTACCCTGGTATACTAATCTTCTATTTTTATCAAATAGGAACACTTCGGGCGTATGAGTTGCTTTGTAGGCTTTAGCCGCAGACTGATCTTCGTCCCGCAAATAAGGGAAATTGAATCCCTTTTCTTTAGCTCTGAATTTCATATTATCAAACGAATCTTCGGAATAACTATCCGCATCATTCGAATTAATAGCAACAACCTGAACTTTATTTTTGAAATCCTCTTGTATCTTTATAATTCTTTCTTCATATGCTTTAACATACGGACAATGATTGCAGCTAAATACGACAATCATGGCCTCCTTATCCGAAAATGAATTTAAAGAATAATTTTTTTCATCGGTTCCAAGTAAATTAAAGTTAGGTGCTTCTTCGCCGATTAGAAGTCTATCTGTTCCCATATTTTTATCTCCTTTATTATTTGTATATTTGTTCAATTACAGTTGTAGTTAAATTGGATAATAATTGTAAATCATTTATATATGAGGACTATTTTGAAAAAAAAATTTTCCATAAAATCTCTATTAGCAAATTACGACTCCTATAAAGAAACAAGTCTATTAAATAGAAGGTTCAAACACAAAGAGATAATCCCCCTTATCAAAAAGCTGCAAGAACATTCTATGTTCACGATTGCCAAAGCAGGTGAATCACTGGAAGGAAGAGAAATTTTTTTAGTTTCAACCGGTAAAGGAAAGACAAAGATATTGTTATGGTCACAAATGCATGGTGACGAATCCACGGCAACAATGGCTATGTTCGACATCTTTAATTTTTTTTTAGCTGATGATAATTTTAACAATCTTCGAAAGGAAATTTTAGAAAAAACCACATTGTTCTTCATTCCAATGCTCAACCCGGATGGAGCTGAAAAATTTAAAAGACAAAATGCATCGGAAATAGATATCAATAGGGATGCAAAGAAACTTTTATTTCCAGAATCACAAATTTTAGAATCAGTATATCGTAAAATAAAGCCAAAGTTTGCATTCAATCTGCACGATCAAAACTCAAATTATACGGTTGGCATCACAGGTAAACCAGCGGTTCTTTCGTTTCTAGCTCCACCGTTCGATTATTATAACTCATTAAACAATGCAAGAAAACTATCAATTCAGGTTATAATCGATATTTATAACAAGGTTTCTAAAATTATCCCCAACCAAATAGCTCGCTACAACGATGAATACGAACCGCGAGCCTTTGGAGATAACTTTGTCAAACGCGGAACGAGTTCTATCCTCATTGAAAGCGGCGGTAAACGTGATGAGTTGACAAAGCAAGAAATACGTAAATTAAATTTTGCCACATTATTAATCGGATTCCATTCAATTGCATCTAATTCTTATAGGAATCTAGCTATTATTAAATATAAAGAAATCTTGGAGAACAAAGAGTTAATGTTTGATGTACTTCTTAAAAATATTACGATTGAAACAAACGGAAAAGAATATAAAATAGACATAGGAATAAATTACGAAGAATACAGCACGGAAGATTACGAGAGCAGTTTTTATGTTGGTAAAATTAAGGATATTGGAGACCTCTCGATTTACGGCGCTTATGATACGTTCGACTGTACAGATATGTATTTAAATCAAGGTAAGACCTACCAGAAAAAATTCAAGTCGTTTGAAAAGATTAAAAAATTGGATTTCAAGAAGTTATACAGTGATGGATTTGTATCGGTAATTCTGAATTCGGAATGGATAAATGAAAAGTACACGAGTTTACCCATTAATATTTTACGTAATGAAAAATCTGTCTGTTACGAAATATCGGTTGAGAATAATGCCAACTTTGTTTTAATAAATAATAACAAAGTTGAACAGGTAGTTATAAACGGTTTCGTACACAGTTTAAAAAGTAAAAACAACTCCATTTTGAATGGAGCGATATTTAATTAATAAAAACATGGCAATAGAGTTTATTTAATACATTTATGCTGACCAAGGAAGCGGAAATATTAGACACTCAGACACAGCAGCTTAACGAAGATTTTGAGAAGGAGGTACTTCCACATTTCGATGCACTATACCACTTCGCCTTACGGATGACTGGAGATCCTGATGAAGCCGATGACCTTGTTCAGGAAACTATGTTAAAAGCTTTTCGGTTCTTCGATAAATTCGAGAAAGGTACCAATTGCAAAGCATGGTTATTCAGAATACTAAAAAATACTTTTATAAATGAATATCGACGAGTCAGCAAGGAACCAAACAAAGTTGATTATGAGGATGTTCAAAATTTCTACGAGAATATTAAAGCTACTGAAGTTAAATCCCAGCATTATGAAGAAGATGCTTTCAGCAAACTGTTAGATGATGACATTTCCTCGGCCATTTCCGAGCTACCCGAAGACTTTCGCACGGTAATTATTCTCAGCGACATAGAAGGTTTTACATACGAGGAGATAGCTGATTTTATTGATTGTCCCATCGGCACTGTCCGATCGCGGCTGCATAGAGCTCGAAAAATGCTTTACACTAAACTCTACGATTATGCCAAGGATAAAGGGTTTGTGGAGGAGTCAAAATCTAAAAAAAGTAAGAAGAAATCAGAAAAGTAATCCCTCAAATATCAATTTCTCTTATCCCCTACCGCGATATCATAGAATAAATAACTACAAATTATTAATAAAAAACGGCTTTGAAAATTAGTTTGGAATATTTATCTTTGAAGGCATTTTTTAAACAACTATAAGGCAGGTGATAAGATTTGATAGGTATTAACGTTCAAGAGAACGAGAATATCGATAAGGCTCTCAAAAGGTTTAAAAAGAAATACGAACGTTCCGGAATACTCAAAGAGTACAAAAAAAGGACCTTTTTTGTTAAACCTTCCATTGAAAAAAGAATGGATAGAATGAAAGCCAAAAGAAGAGCTTCACGCGAAAGTTTCAGAGACAGGTAAAAATAAAAAAACCCTTTTTCAAAGGGTTTTTTTATTCCCAATCTTTTAACTTCTTTTAATTCCGTTACTTATATAATATTTTGAAAAATGCTTTGTGATCTTTTGAAAAGCTTCATCAACCGTGTTACAAAAATCAAATAACTTCATATCGGTTGAACTAATAATTCCATGACTTACTAAGGAGTTAAAATTAATTATCTCCTTCCAATATTTTGAATCATACACTACCACTTTCATCTTTTTCTTTATTTTATTTGTTTGTAAAAGAGTCAAGACTTCCATTAATTCATCCATAGTACCGAAGCCCCCTGGAAATACCACAAGAGCTTTAGCAAGATATACGAACCAAAATTTCCTCATAAAAAAGTAATGGAATTCAAATATATACTCTGGATCTAAGTACTTATTCGCAAATTGTTCGGTTGGGATACTAATGTTTAACCCGATTGAAGTACCACCTGCCAGTTTTGCTCCCTTATTCGCAGCTTCCATAATTCCCGGACCACCACCGCTGCAAATTATAAACCTCTTCTCATCAACCGGTAAATTCATAGACCATTTAGTAAGTCTCTTTGATAATTCAACTGCATCTTCATAATATTTTGACAACTCGAGTAGTTTTTCTGCTTTTCTGAGTTTTAGCTTATATGCTTTTGAGAAATTATTTTTTTGTTTTTTTAACAGAGAAAGTTTTTTTAGAGCCTCATTCTTTGAGATTAATCGTGCTGAACCGAAAAACACAATAGTGTCAATTATATTATGTTTTTTAAACCGCGCCTTAGGTTCATAAAACTCCGAAAGAATTCGTATTGTTCTTGCATCAGCAGAGCTTAAAAACTCTTGATTCTTATAGGCTTTTACAACTTTTGATGTTTCCCTCATTTGACATTTTCCTTAACAAATTCATTCATTGTTACTGATTTCAAACATTAAAAAAAATAAAGCCCGTCTCAAAAAGAATTAAGACAGGCCTTACAAATAAATTAAAAACCACTTAATTATTAGGCTGTTCTGAAGGTGTTTCAGTCGGTGTTTCAGGCAGAGCAGGAGTAGTTGGTATTGCTCTTTGCTGGTTCGAACTTTGAATAATACTCTCTCTTTCACTACTTGAAATTTGACCCGGTAAAAAGAAAAGATTTATAAGAATAGCAATGATCAATATAGCTCCACCGAGCCACCACGTAGCTTTACTTAAAAAATCTGCAGTTCTTCTTGTTCCAAACATTGAACCTAAGTTGGCACCACCACCGAAAGTACCTGCCAAACCTCCACCTTTACTCGATTGTAAGAGTATCATGATAATAAGTAAAATTGAAAGAATAATTGCGATTGTAATTAAAAGTGAATACATAATATGTCTCCGAATGCTTTTTAGTAGCGAGGGAGGGATTCGAACCCCCGACACGTGGATTATGATTCCACTGCTCTAACCAACTGAGCTACCTCGCCGATTACTTTAAAATTAGGGAGTAAATATATGAATGATATCCCCAAACTTCAAGGTCTCGAAACGGTACATCCAGTATATAAATTGAATTTTTTAATTCATTCTTGCTTTAATATTCTTCTCATATTCCGACTTATAAATTCCCTCTCCTTTAGCGGTATACGTTTTAATTTCGATACCTAAATTCGAAAGCCTTTTATCCGTCGAACTAATACGTTCAATCGGATCGGGATGCGTGGAAAGAAATACTGCTAATCCTTCTCCCCCTTTTGAGATTCTCCCCTCATCGCGTAACTTTTCGAAAAAGAACTTTACGCTTCCCGGATAATATCGCGTTGACCTTAAATATGAAAGTGAAGCTTGGTCGGCTTCCTCCTCGTTTGCCCTGCTGTTTGCTAACAGCGCTAATCCGGAAAACAAATTTGCTACAATCTCTGCAACTTGTGTCGGATTAGTTCCCAAAACAATATTCATAAGAATAGAAAGACCGTAGGCTTTTGTAATTCTTTGTGTTGAGTGACGTTTTTCAACATGCCCGATTTCATGACCAACTACACCGGTAAGACCTGCCTCTGAATCGAGATACTTTAATAATCCGGTGTACACATATACAAATCCCCCGGGTACTGCAAATGCATTGAGAGTGGTATCGTTATCGATGATTTCCAATTGATAGCTGTATACTCCCTTCTTTTTAATATCGGGAGAGGTCATAATGTGCTGAAATATCCGTTCGTTGATATAATTTTTCACTTTGTCGTTTTTGTAAATCGGATATTCTTTCGGATTGTTTAGTATCTCTTGTGAAAATTGCAAACCGAGAGTTACTTCATCTCTGTCGGTAAAAATATTAATCCCGGCCGAACAGGCTGAGAGTAACATCAACACA
>CAZKNM010000050.1:13102-20733 GCA_964554135.1 uncultured Melioribacteraceae bacterium | reverse complement strand
TTCAAAAATTCCCGACGCAGTCTACAAGGAGCCAGAACCGATGAAGTTCGAAATTGCAGAAAAGACCGAATATATCATTGGGAATGATTTATTTGCAGAAGGATTTCTTAAAGCCGAAAGTGTGAATGAATTGTATGATGAAATTCATGAATGCCAAAAATGTTCACTAGGGCAAACTAGACTCAAATTTGTGTTTGGAACCGGTAGCTCCAATGCCGGAGCGATGTTAATCGGTGAAGCACCTGGAGCGGAAGAGGATAAGCAGGGGGAACCTTTCGTAGGCAGGGCGGGTAAATTGCTAACTGATATTTTAAAAGCAATCAACTTCAAGAGAGAAGAAGTATACATTGCAAATATTTTGAAGTGCAGACCTCCCAACAACCGCGATCCTCTGCCGAGCGAGATGGAAACATGTAAGCCGTATATTTTAAAACAGATGGATTTAATTAAGCCTAAGGTAATTCTTTGCCTGGGAAGAGTTGCTGCAAATTCTTTGCTAAATAAAAATCTCGCACTGGGTAAATTGAGAGAAAATATTTACGAGCTAAACGGCATAAAAGTAATGGTAACTTATCATCCGGCGGCATTACTTAGAAATCCGCATTGGAAGAGACCCTGCTGGGAAGATGTAAAAAAATTTAGAAAACTATATGATGAATTAGTCGGAAGTAAATAAAATGCTAAAAGCGGTAGGTGAAAATTATAATCTCGAAAATCTAAAATCTTCAGCGAAGCAGCTCCCCGCAGCACCGGAAGTTGAATTGTCAGTTCTAGGAGCGATGCTTCTCGAGGAAGAAGCAATCCCCAAAGCATTTGAAGTATTGAAACCGGAATGCTTCTATGATAAAAGAAATAGAATAATTTTTGAAGCGATGAATTCCTTGTACGAAACTAATGAACCGATTGACACGGTATCGTTATACGAGGAATTGAAAAAAAGCGGTAAAGCGGAAGAGGCAGGGGGTGCGACCTATCTAAGCAAGTTATCACAGGATATTTCTTCGGCAGCTAATGTAGATTACCATGCACGAGTGGTGTTGGAGAAATGGATTCTTCGACAATTGATTTCTACATCGGTTGAAATTGCAAACTCGGCCTACGCAGGGAATGAAGATGTATTCGATTTATTGGATGCGGCGGAATCGAAAATATTTCAGATATCCGAAGAAGGAATTAAAGAATCTTTCAAATCCATGGACAAAGCTGTAAAAGAAGCTCTTGAATTAATTGAGGCAATTCACTCGAAAAACATTGCCTCTTTCTCCGTTCCTTCCGGATTCTTTGCCTTGGATGAATTGCTCGGCGGATTTCAAAAATCCGATTTAATTGTTGTTGCTTCTCGTCCTTCCATGGGTAAGACTGCACTTGCACTATCGGTTGCAAGAAATGCTGCGATTGAACATAACATCCCAATAGGTATATTTAGCCTGGAAATGTCGACAATTCAATTGGCAACAAGATTAATTTCTGCTGAAGCCAGGATAAATGCACACAGCATTCGTACCGGTAAATTCCGTGCTGAAGACGGTGCACGTATCAGCCGGACCGTTCACAAGTTGAGTTCCGCTCCTATTTATATTGATGATACACCAGCTATTTCGATTCTGGAATTGAGAGCTAAAGCACGAAGACTAAAAAATGAAAAAAATATCGGTCTGGTTATTGTTGACTATTTACAGTTGCTTAGCTCTTCTTACCGTATGGAAAGTCGTGAAAGAGAAATATCAAGTATTTCACGTTCGTTGAAAGCGTTGGCAAAAGAGTTAAATACTCCGGTGTTATCACTAGCACAGTTGAATAGGCAGGTCGAATCGCGTGCCGATAAAAGACCAATGCTGGCAGACCTCAGAGAATCGGGATCGATCGAACAGGATGCCGATGTTGTGATCTTCCTTTATCGTCCGGAACTTTATGGAATTACACAGTTCAGGGATGGTGAACCTACCGAAGGTGTTGGCGAAGTGATCATCGGTAAACAGCGTAACGGTCCTATTGGTGAAGTAAAGTTGAAGTTTATTAAAGAATATGCCCGGTTCGAGAACCTGGAGGTATTCCATACACAGATTCCCGAAACAACTGAGACTCCCGAACCATCGGATAAGGATTTACCATTTTAATGAAGAGATATATTTTAACGATTGTTTTTTTATTTTCATCATTTTTATTTAGACAGACAATATACACGCAGGATGATGTGAATATTTGTCGATCCAAATTTGAATTTGCCGTCGAAAAAAATCTTTCTGAAAAACCTTTCAATGAAATCATTATTGAGATTGGAAAAAGCTTTATCGGAACCGATTATGCGGCTCACACTTTAGAACAAGGAGATAATGAACAATTGGTAGTTTCTCTTTCCGGTTTGGACTGCTATACTTTTCTGGAAAGCTGTTTAGTGTTTGCCCGATGCATTAAAATGGGTAAAACATCGTTTGAAGATTTTCAGAATGAACTTATAAAAGTTAGGTATAGAAATGGTGTCTTAAAGGAATATCCGTCCAGGCTTCATTATTTTTCCGATTGGATATACGATTTGAACAAGAGAGGAATTATTAAAGATATCACCTATGAGATTGGAGCTATGCCGTATAAAAACGAAGTTAATTTTATGAGTACACATCCGTCGGCATATCAACAGTTAGTTACTCAACCCAAGTTTATCGACAAAATGGTTTTAATCGAAGAAATGATCAGCATGCGCGAGTATTCTTATATCCCGCAAGAAAATATAAAATCAATGGAAAAAAATATTAACAGCGGAGATATTATCGGTATCACTACGAATATTGAAGGATTGGATATAGCCCATACCGGTATAGCAATCAGAATGGATGATGGAAGGATTCATTTAATGCACTCACCCAACGTTGGTAAGAAAGTTCAGATAACAAATGAACCTCTTGCGGATTATATTAAGAAGAACAAAACTCAGACCGGGATTATGGTAGCAAGATCTATTGATCCGCTTTCACAATAGTTCGCAGGTAATCGAAAATTTCATTTCCCTTATTTAACCGGATTGTGATTGAATTGCTCGTGATGTAATAATTCTTATCTTGAAATTGAACTTATTATGTGAGAAATTTATTTATAGAGATAACAAACTTGGATTAACTGATACATAGGTGAAAGTGCTGCGGCAAATACATATCAATTTAATTTCATTTTCGATTGCATATTTTTTTATTTCCGGTCTTACTTTCAGTCAATCGGCAATGTCATCAGCCAATCCTGCTGTCTGGGAGATCACAAAAGGAAATGTCTTCCTGGAAAATGGCGAACCGTCTAATGAATTTATTGGAATACTTCTTGAGAGGCTGGCTTCCGATTCCGCAGAAGGTGAAGCAGTTACCCGGGAAGAGTTTGAACAATTTCTTGCTCAACCTGAATCAAAAGAAGTTTATGCAGATTATATCATTAAATATGCTACACCACACAGCAGGCACATCCAAAAGAAAGAACATGAAAACTTTAGTAAGATTTTCATGAGAGAAAAACGGTTGTCTGCCGGTGTTTCTTTTCTTAAACAATATCAAACGCTTTTAAGAGAAGTCGAAAAGAAATACGATGTTGCTCGCAAGGATATTGTTTCGATACTTATGTGGGAATCGGGATTGGGGGAATTCACCGGTAATTTGAGAGTCTTCAATGTGTTTATGGGACAAATATTATTTTTGGAACAAGCCGAAGAGTATGCAATTCAAAAGATGATCAAAGAAGGGAAAAAATATCCCGATGAAAATATGGATACACCGGAATCTCAAAAGCGAAGATTCCGAAATATAAAAATGAGTGCAGTTAATAGTCTTACAGCTTTACTCCGTTATAGTAAAAAATGGAGGATTTATCCTTTAGATATAAAAGGTTCATGGGGTGGAGCAATCGGATATCCCCAATTCATGCCCTACCGGATGGATGTTGCAGTCGACGGCGATGGTGACGGTAAAATAGATCTTCATACATGGCCCGATGCAATATATAGCATTGCGAATTATTTGCGTGAACTTGGTAATTACGGATGGGATTATAAAGCCAGGAAAAAAGGGATCTATAGTTATAACAGAAGTAATGAATACGTAAGCGGTGTTATTATGTATGCCGATGAAATTTGGAAACGATATAAGAATTCAGAGTAAAATTATTTTTTGATCAAACCGACCAGCACTTTGATATTTTTTATATCCTCAAGCTGTTCCTTTCCTTTCGGTGTTTCTAAGATTTTGGGAATATTTACTAATTTTTTATCATTCATAATGTTTGAGAAACCTTCTTTTCCGATGAAACCTTTTCCAATATGCTCGTGACGATCAACTCTGCTTCCCAATTCTTTTTTACTGTCGTTTATGTGGAATGCCTTTAACCTGTCCGATCCGATGATATCGTCAAATTCTTTTATAACTCTTTTATAGTTTTTCGGATCGTGTAAATCGTACCCAGCTGCATAGATATGTGCTGTGTCGATACAAACTGTCATTCTGCTTTTATCTTCAACCATATCGATAATTTCTGCAAGATGTTCAAAGCGGTAACCGAGACTTGTTCCTTGTCCGGCGGTGGTTTCAAGCATTGTGCTGACTCTGGAGTTACTAGTCTTTTCGTGAGCAATATTGATTGACTCGGCAATAATTTTGAGTCCTTCTTTTTCTCCTTGTCCGCCATGAGCACCAGGGTGAAAGTTGAGAAACAGAATTCCTAATTGCTCGCATCGAATTAATTCATCGATGAAAGATTTTCTGGATTTTTCCAGCAGGACTTTGTCCTTGGCGCAGAGATTTATGAGGTAAGAATCATGAGCCTGCACAAATTTTATGTTAGACTTACTAAGTTTCGTCTTAAAACTCTCGATTTCTTTTTCGTCCAGATGCTTGGCATACCATTGATTATTATTTTTAGTGAAGATCTGCATTGCTGTAAATTTGAGCTGTACAGCTCTATCTACAGAAGTCGCCACTCCTCCTGAAATGGAAGTATGTGCACCTATTAACTGTAGCATACTGTATCCTTCTAATTTTTTCACTTTACTAGAAATCGAGCTGCTTTCAAACTTATAGTAAAACAAATTATTTCACAAACTTGTTCAATAATAGAAAAATGTTTAATCATGATGCAAAAATGCTCTGAAAGTTAAGTGCAGGTGTGAGTAACACCAAGTGATGAGTTATATGAGTTTTACTTTCCAATAATAATTATTAATATTACAGTGCCAACAATTAAAATTGAAGGATAGAATGAACCTAGATATTTTGGTATTTGCTGCTCATCCAGATGATGCTGAACTTTCAATGGGTGGAACGATTGCACGATTGACAGGGAAGGGGATAAAAGTCGGTATTATAGATTTGACAAAAGGTGAATTGGGAACAAGAGGTACAGTCGAACTTCGACAGAAAGAAGCGGAGAAGGCTTCGAAAATTTTACATCTCACACAAAGAGTAAATCTCGGATTGCCTGATGGTAAACTTTATGCTAACGACGAAAGTGTGGATAAAGTTATATCAATGATTCGTAAATATAAACCACAAATTATTTTTGCATCATATTTCAACGATAGACACCCGGATCATGTCGCAGCTAGTGAGATTGTAAAACGAGGAATGTTTCTGAGCGGTTTGACGAAAATAAAGACTTCTTGTGAAGGCAAGAAACAAGAGCCGTATCGCCCCAAGAAACTCTTCTATTATATGCACATGTATGAATTTGATCCGACCTTTATCGTGGATATTAGCAAAACTTTTAAAACTAAGATGGAAGCAGTCATGGCTTACGGTTCACAATTTTATGATTCGAAAAGTGAGGAACCCGAGACTTTCATCAGTCAACCCAACTTTCTAAAATTTCTTGAAGCTCGGGCAAGAATTTTCGGTTTCAAGATCGGTAAAGATTTTGGAGAACCGTTTTACTGTGAAGAGAACATAGAGTTCGATTTTGAATGTATGTTAGAAAAAACAAAATGAGGCAGATATGAAAATTGCTTTTATGGGAACTGGATTAATGGGCGCTCCTATGGCCCACCGGCTTTTAAATGCGGGATACAAACTTACTGTTTACAATCGTACAAAAGCCAAAGCAATTCCTTTGGAAACAAAAGGAGCATTGATTTTTCAGAATCCCGTTGAAGCAATTGGCGGAGGAGATGTAATAATTACGATGCTGGCTGATTACAAAGCAATTACTGATGTGCTTTTTAAAGATAAGTCCGTTGAATTCAAAGGGAAAACTGTAATTCAAATGAGCACTATTTCTCCTAAAGAGTGTATACAGATCAAAAACAAAATTGAAGAAAGCGGTGGTGAATATTTGGAAGCACCGGTTTTAGGCAGTGTACCTCAAGTTGAAGCAGGAGCTTTGTTCATTTTGGTCGGGGGAACTAAGGAACAGTTTGATAAATGGCAGCACTTACTGAAGAATTTCGGTAAGGATGTTATTTTAATCGGTAAAGTTGGAGATGCAGCCGCTACCAAATTAGCACTTAACCAATTGATTGCTTCTCTCACTTCGGCTTTCTCAATGAGTCTTGGTTATCTTCGTGAGAAAGAAATTGATATCGAACCTTTTATGAATATATTAAGGAAGAGTGCATTATATGCATCTACATTTGATAAGAAATTAGATAATATGCTCAATAGAGATTTTAACAATCCTAATTTTCCTCTCAAACATATGCTGAAGGATGTAAATCTTATTTTGTCGGAATTCAACTCTCAGGGAATAAGCATCGCTCCAATAAATGGAGTTAAAGAAATTTTACAGAAGGCTGTGGATGGTCAGATGAATGAGCTTGATTATTCTGCTTTGTATAATGTTATACACAAGCAGAAATAGAACAAAATTTAGTTTACGAAGATAATGTTTTAACACCAGGATAAATTCCATGAAGTACTTTAGAGATATTCACTTCGGATATAAGACTATCCATATAGGATTTTTGCTCTTAGGTGTATTTGCTGCCGCACTCGTTTTTATCTTCTTTGATTTCGGAATTGAAAAAGAGAACACCGAACTGATGGCGGCAATTGCCGTACTTGTTTCGGTTTGGTGGATTACCGAAGCAATTCCTTTATCCGCAACGGCTTTAGTGCCTTTAGTTCTCTTTCCGACACTTGGAATACTTAGCGGTGAAGCAACTGCCAGCGCGTATGTCAACTCGACTATTTTTCTTTTCATGGGAGGTTTTATAATTGCAATCGCAATGGAAAAATGGAATCTCCACAAGCGTATTGCTTTAAACCTTATTTCACTGTTCGGAACGAATCCTTCAAGGATCATTTTAGGATTTATGATTGCCGCAGCATTTATTTCAATGTGGATATCGAACACAGCTACAGCGGTCATGCTATTACCGATTGGTTTGGCAATTCTATACAAAATCGAAGATGAATTTGGGAAAAAGAAGACAAAAACGTTTTCAATCTCATTGATGCTGGGCATTGCTTATGCATGTTCTATCGGTGGAATTGCTACATTGATTGGGACCCCGCCCAATTTGGTTTTTCAAAGAGTATATTCGATTACCTTTCCGAATGAACCGCAGATTCTTTTTGGTCAATGGATGATTTACGGCGTACCGCTTTCTTTTGTGATGTTGATTATTGCTTGGTTTATCATAACAAAGATTATATATCCCACTAAAA
>CAZKNM010000050.1:0-13092 GCA_964554135.1 uncultured Melioribacteraceae bacterium | reverse complement strand
TTCCGGTTGTATCGGCAAAGGCAAAAACAGGCAATCCCACTAAAAAAGATATTGCTATAGATGTCAATGTCATTAGGGAAGAAAGAAAGAAGTTGGGAAAGATGTCATATGAGGAAAAGACCGTACTGATTGTATTTATCTTAACAGCAGTTCTTTGGATTTTCAGAAAAAAAATTGAAATCGGATCCTTTGTATTACCGGGCTGGTCGGATTTATTACCGGTGCCGAATTTCATAGACGATGGGACGGTAGCTATCACGATGGGACTTATTTTATTTATTATTCCAACTAGATCTGAAAAAACCGAAGAGAGTGCTATTTTGGATATCGGTGCATTCAGAAAAATTCCATGGGAGATTATTCTGCTTTTCGGTGGTGGATTTGCTCTTGCCGACGGATTTGTAAAAACCGGATTATCCGATTTTATCGGTTCGAAATTTCAAGGCTTAGCCGGTGTTCATCCTATGATAATTATTTTAGCAATTTGTTTAACGATTACCTTCCTTACTGAGCTAACCTCAAATACAGCGACATCACAAATTGTACTGCCTATCCTAGCTGCATTGGCTGTTGAATTAAAAATCGAACCTATGCTTTTGATGATTCCGGCAACCATTTCAGCGTCAATGGCATTTATGATGCCGGTAGCAACTCCACCTAATGCAATTGTTTTCGGCAGTGAAAGATTGAAAGTGCATCAGATGGCAAAGTCCGGTTTTTGGTTAAATATAATCGGTGCGATGCTGATAACATTATTTTCCTATTTTTTGATAGATACGATCTTTTAGTGAATCTTATTTTTATTTTTTGCATCCAATCAAGAAAAAATGAAAGGAGGATAAAATGGCTTACTATAATTCAAAAATTGTTGATTCTTCATTTGAAACTACAATAGACAGGGTGACCGAAGAATTGAAGAAAGAGGGTTTCGGCGTATTGACGGAAATAGATGTCAAAGAAACCTTAAAGAAAAAGTTAAATGTTGATTTCAGGAAATATAAAATTCTCGGTGCTTGCAATCCTTCCTTTGCACACAAAGCATTGCAGACAGAACCTAACATTGGTGTGTTACTACCATGTAACATAATTGTTCAGGAGACGGCCGAAGGAAAAGTTGACGTTGCGGCCGTTAATCCGATGGAATCGATGCAGGCAGTAAATAATCCAAGTTTAGGAGAAGTTGCCTCTGAAGTGACTGCTAGGCTTTCCAAAGTGCTTAATAATCTTTAGAAATCCCCAATATATCTCTATTGAACATAGGGTGTTCAACAGATCGCCCTTCACATAATCAACGTTTTTCATATATTTCACACTCACAATTTTTAAATGTTTGGAATATTGAGTGAAACTTTTGTTACCTAAAATTGTAGAAAACGCAGAAAATCTAATAAAATAAATAAAAAAGGAGTTGATCTTGGAGATAACCGAACTTAATGAAAAGATCAAAAAGGAGAGCCAATTTGTGGATATTCTCTTCAATGAAATCGGGAAAGTCATTGTCGGTCAAAAGGAAATGGTAGAAAGACTTGTAATTGGTCTTCTAGCAAACGGACATATCTTGTTGGAAGGTGTTCCCGGTCTGGCTAAGACATTAGCTATAAAATCTCTGGCATCTTCAATGAAGGCAAAATTTCAACGGATTCAATTCACACCCGATCTTCTCCCTGCAGATTTAATTGGAACACAAATTTTCATTCAGAAGGATGGAAAGTTTTCAATTAAGAAGGGACCCATCTTTGCGAACTTCATTTTAGCCGATGAAATCAACAGAGCTCCAGCTAAAGTACAAAGCGCTTTGCTGGAGGCAATGCAGGAACGTCAAGTAACAATTGGAGAAGAAACATTCCCGCTTGACGAACCGTTCTTAGTTCTTGCTACACAGAATCCGATTGAGCAGGAAGGAACATATCCTTTACCCGAAGCACAGGTCGATAGATTCATGCTGAAGATAAAGATTACTTACCCCAACCGTGATGAAGAAAAGCAGATAATGAAGCAGAACGTCGGTGGAACCGCTGGTGAAATTAAACCGGTGATAACGCCTGCAGCAATTGTTAAAGCACGTAATCTTGTTCATGAAGTTTATATGGATGAAAAGATTGAAAAATATATTTTAGACATCGTCTTCGCAACGAGAAATCCGGAAGAATATGGATTGAATGATTTGAAGGAATTGATTGCCTACGGCGGCTCGCCGCGTGCATCGATTTATTTGGCTCTCGGTTCAAAAGCTATGGCATTTATTAAAAGAAGAGGGTATGTAATTCCGGAGGATGTTCGAGCAATCTGTATGGATGTCTTGCGTCATCGCATCGCAGTTACGTATGAAGCTGAAGCGGAGGAAGTTACTTCTGAAAATATAATTGAGAAAATTCTAAACAACGTTGAAGTACCATAAAAACTCTTAATCATACTCATAATCATAATCTTGCCTTGTTGATATATTGCTGGTTAGTTAATCTCTACGAGATAAAGAGTGATCAAGATTAAGAGTATGAGCAAGAGTAAGATTAGTGTGAAAAGGGAAAGCAATATTTTATTAAAATTATGCTTACAAAAGAATTATTAAAACAAGTTCGTCAGATTGAAATAAAGACTCGAGGCATCGTTAACGAAGTCTTTTCCGGTGAATACCATTCTGTGTTCAAGGGAAGGGGAATGGAATTTTCAGAAGTGCGCGAGTACCAGATCGGTGACGATATCAGAAGTATAGATTGGAATGTGACAGCGAGGTTCGGTCATCCCTACGTAAAGATTTTTGAGGAAGAACGCGAGCTTACCGTGATGCTTCTTGTGGACATGAGCGGTTCGCTTGTCTTTGGTACATCAGAGAAAACCAAACAACAGATTGCCGCCGAAATTAGCGCAATCCTCGCATTTTCCGCGATGAAGAACAACGACAAAGTGGGACTGATTTTGTTCACAGATCAAATTGAAAAGTTTGTTCCACCCAAGAAAGGACGAAGTCACGTATTACGAATTATAAGAGAAGTACTTTCTTTCGAGCCGCATGGAAACAAGACTAACATAAAAGGAGTGCTTGAATATTTTAATCATGCAGTTAAGAAGAGAGCAATTGTATTTTTGATCTCGGATTTTATTGATCAAGGTTATGATAAAATTTTAAAGATTGTCGGTAAGAAACATGATCTTATCGGAATCAATTTAAAAGATCCACGAGAACGAGAACTGCCGAGATCCGGCTTATTAAAAATGCGGGACGCAGAAACAGGACAGATAAGATATATCGATACAAACAGCAAAGAGATACAAAATTGGTTTAACTCATATCTGAAGAAAGCAGATGAAGACAGAAGAGCATTATTTTTATCAAGCCGTTTGGATTCGATTGAAATTGATGCTGCTTCATCGTACATAAAACCTTTAGTGGATTTTTTTAAATTGCGCGAGAAACGATGGTAAAATTACTGACAAGGTTTGTATTCATTTTGGTTTTATTCGGCATTGCTGACTGTTATGCTCAAAACATTCAAGTTTATGCGTCAACCGACACAACGGATTACTCCGTTGGAGATTACATTAAATATAGAATTGAACTGCGGTACGGAAAAAATATAACTCCGTATTTTCCACCGGTAAAGGACAGCGTTAAAGTTCTCGATTTTATAAAAGAAGAACCTCTGATCAAGCAGGAGACAGAATCCGAGGTAACCGAAATTCATGATTTCGTTTTTTCGAAATATGATTCAGCCGGCGTTACTATTCAGCCTATTCCGATTGAATATTCCGTTAGCGGTGATCCCCGACGTGGAGTGATAGAGACAAATCCGGTTACAATCGCTGTGCACACAATACCTGTCGATCCGGCAAAAGATATACAGGATGTTAAATCTCCGATTAAAATCCCGTTGAATTTAATTTTGATTTTTATTCTCATTCTATTCGGGGTCAGTTTGATTGTAGGCGGGTATTTTATATACAGATATTACAGGAATAAGAAACTCGGAATACTTCCGCAGAAAATAGTAGTGAAAATACCTGTATATAAAATTGCGCTCGATGCGCTAAGAGATCTTGAGGAGAAAAAATTATGGCAGCAAGGGGAAGTAAAAGAATACCATTCTCAAATAACGGAGATAATTAGAAAATATTTTGAAGTGAGATTTTATATTCCTGCTCTTGAAATCCCGTCGTCAGAAATATTTGAACATTTAAAAAATATTAACGAGACACAGACTGTATTTGATATCACCAGAAACTTTTTTGATAATGCTGATCTTGTGAAGTTTGCAAAATTCCAGCCGATGCCTTCTGTAAATGAGGAAATGATGAAGCAGGCTAATGATATTGTTCTTAAAACCAAACCGGTTGAAGTTATTGAGGAAACGGAAGAGGTGATGGTAAATGGGTGATATAAGTTTTGCATATCCTTGGGTTTTGTATTTCCTTTTGCTGATACCTGTGCTTCTCTATTGGTATTGGAAAAAGAATAAAACAATTTCACCCAATCTAACCTACTCGTCGCTGGGTATTTTCAATAATTTAAAACCTACTCTTAAAGAGAAATTCAAACATGTTCCAGCCGTTCTTCGTGCATTGGCAGTTGCATTGTTCATCGTAGCATTGGCGAGACCACAAACATTTTCAACAGGTGAGAATGTATATACAGAAGGAATCGATATCGCAATGCTGCTTGATATTTCCGGTAGTATGCTTGCTGAAGATTTTAAACCAAATAGATTGGACGCTGCAAAGAATGTAACCGATGAATTCATTGCAGGAAGAACTTCGGATAAGATAGGTTTGGTAGTTTTTGCAAGAGAAAGTTTTACTCAATGTCCATTAACTATTGATTATAGAGTGCTGCGAAGTTTGTTAAAAGATATCTACAGCGGAATGATTGAAGACGGAACTGCAATCGGTACTGCAATCGCCAATGGTGTGAATAGACTAAAAGATAGTAATGCAGAGAGTAAGGTGATAATTTTATTGACCGATGGAGTGAATAACAGTGGTGAAATTGATCCGATATCGGCAGCACAAATTGCCCAGACTTTCGGAATTAGAATTTACACAATCGGAGTCGGTACACAAGGAGAAGCACCGTATCCATTCCAAACACCATTCGGGAAACGTTATCAAATGGTACCGGTTGAAATTGATGAAAATGTTTTAAGGCAGGTGGCCGACATTACCAGCGGAAAATATTTTAGAGCAACAGATAATAGAAAACTCGAACAGATATATAAAGAAATCGATAAACTAGTAAAAACACGCGTTGAAGTTACTTCATACCGGAATCAAACGGAGAAATTTCAAGGTTGGATTTTAGCAGGTTTGTTTTTGATAACGCTTGAGGTTGTTTTATCAAGAACATATTTGAAAAGATTGCCATAAGGACAAGTTGAAGTATGTTCAAATTTGGAAATAGCGATTACTTTCATTTTTTATATTTGATCCCGTTATTAATTGTACTCTATTGGTATACTCATAGACAAAGCGTAAAAGCTCTGAGTGAATTTGCCAGTACGAAACTTCATAAAGTATTATTTCCGCTGCGCAGCAGGATGAAATCGTTTGTTAAATTTGACATTGTGCTTGTTTCTATTATCCTTTTAATTTTTACTCTAGCAGATCCTCAATGCGGTACCAGGATTGAAGAAATAAAACAAGTCGGGATTGATGTATTTATCCTATTAGATGTATCGTTGAGCATGAAAGCGGAAGACATTAAACCAAGCAGGCTCGATAAGGCCAAACATGAAATTTCAAAACTCATTCAAAGATTGAAAGGTGACAGAATCGGATTGATTGTATTTTCAGGTCAAGCTTATGTCCAGTTTCCGTTAACCACAGATTATTCTGCTGCCAATTTGTTCTTATCGGCGGTTGATATTTCATCTGTGCCCCAGCCTGGTACTGCTATAGCTTCCGCAATCAATCTTGCTGTAGGTTCATTTAAAGAAAAAGAAGAAACAAAGAAAGCTATAATAATAATTACCGACGGCGAAGATCATGAAGGTGACATCGAATCTGCTGTTAATGATGCTGTAGACGGAGGTATTGTTATTTATGCAATTGGTTTTGGTTCGCCGGCAGGTGTTCCCATTCCCATCCGTAACGTTGCCGGATTGCAGACAGGATATAAAAAGGATAATATGGGAAATATTGTTCTTACCAAACTTGACGAAGCTACTCTGCAAAGTATCACCGAAACAGGAAATGGAAAATATTACCGTGGTTCAAATACCGAGGATGAACTTGATGCTGTGTATAAGGATTTATCAGCGATAGAAGAAACGGAATTCGGTGCAACTAAAATTACCGATTATGAGGATAGATATTACTATTTCCTAATTCCAGCGGTTTTACTATTATTTATTGAGTTTTTTATTTCAAGTAACAAGTCGAAATTATTTTTGAAATTTGAGAATTCTTTTGAGAAGAAAAATGGTTATAAAAAGTTGGATTAAATACCTCTTCTTTCTATTTTTTGTTGTGATAGAAGTTAATAGTTCATCGGCTCAGTCTGCAAGAAGTTATATCAATGATGGTGTCGATCTTTATAATAAAGAGAAGTTTGCAGATGCCGAGGTAAATTTTAAAAAAGGTCTTGATAAAAATTACGACACCTTTGAAGGACACTTCAATATGGGGGATGCTCTATATAAACAAGGCAGATACGATGAAGCTTTACAAGCATACAAAAATGCTTATGCACTTACTGACAGCGACTACAAAAGATCCAAAGTTCTTCATAATGTCGGGAATGCATTATTGAAAGGTCAGAAAGTTAAGGAAAGCATTGAGGCATATAAAAATGCTTTGAAACTTGATCCAAATGACTTGGATACAAAATATAATTTGTCTTATGCTTTGAATATGTTAAAAAATCAACAGCAAAACCAACAGCAGAATAATCAACAGAATAAAGATCGGCAGAATCAAGATCAACAACAGCAGAACCAAAATGATCAGCAAAAGCAGGATCAACAGCAACAGCAGCAGAAACAACAACAGCGCAAAGATCAAATATCCAAAGAAGAAGCTCAACGTATTCTTGAAGCATTAAAGAATAATGAAGAGGATATACAAAAAGAGTTAAGAAAAAGACAGGGTAAAGTTGTTCAGAAAGCAAAAGATTGGTAGTGGTATGTTTGGAAGGAAATTAAATATAAAAGCAGATTATGAATTTCTGCTAATTTTCTTTTTCTCATTTTTATTTTCACAAAGCAGTTTGTGGGCACAGGAGTTTTCGGCTACTGTTGATAAGACAACCGTTGGGCAATACGAACGGTTTCAAGTCTATTTTACGTTTGATGGTGAAGACGTCAACAGCGTGAAAAATTTCCGATCTCCATCTTTCGAAGGACTTCAAATACTTAGTGGACCGAATCAATCAACAAGCATGCAGATTATTAATGGTAAAGTTTCTTCATCGCTGACTTATTCATTCATCGTTCAAGCTTCTGATATCGGCAAGTATTCAATCGGATCCGCTTCTATAGAATACAAAGGAAGTACGTATTCTTCGGAGCCGATTCAAATTGAAGTTGTAAAAGGAAGAGGCACACCGACTCAATCTCAGTCGTCGGGTGGAATTTCACAAGAAGAATTGGCTAAAAATGTCTTCATCCTTGCGTCGGCAGATAAGAAACGTGCAATGCTCGGTGAACAAATTACCGTTACATATAAGCTGTACACCAGATTAAATATTTCCTCTCCCCAGATAAACAAACTACCTACTTATCAAGGATTCTGGGCTGAGGAGATGGAATCGTCGAATAATATTCTTTTTAATATTGAGATGTACAACGGAGAAAGATTCCGTGTTGCTACGATTAAAAAAGTAGCTTTGTTTCCGAGTAAAACCGGTACTCTCTCGGTCACTCCTTTTGAACTTACGGTTCCTGTTCTTGTAAGAAAGAAAAGTAGAAGCAATGATGTTTTCGATCAATTTTTCAATGATTCCTTTTTTGGGAGAACCGAAACAATCGACTTTGTTGCTAAATCGAATAAACTTACAATTGAAATTACCAACTTACCTCAAACGAATGTTCCGGCTTCATTTAACGGTGCTATCGGTAAATATGATTTCAAAGCGAATATAAATAAAAGTGACGTTGAGATTAATGAAGGGATCACTCTTCGCTTAACTATCTCTGGACAGGGAAACATAAAATTACTTGATGTTCCGAAGATTCAGTTGCCTCCCGGTTTTGAAATGTATGATCCAAAAACTTCGGAGACAATTAATAGAACGAACATTATTTCAGGACAAAAAACCACCGAATATTTAATTGTTCCGAGGATATCGGGAGAAAAAGAAATTCCTTCCGTTGAGTTTACTTATTTTGATTTATCTTCAAGGCGCTATGTTACTTCAGCTTCTCCGTCTTTTAATGTGAATATCAAAAAAGGGGAAGGAGTTTATGAAACATCTGTTTCCGGTTTCTCTAAAGAGGATGTGAGATTATTAAGTGAAGACATAAGATACATTAAAACATCAAACTTCAATTTACAAAAACGAAGTGACAGCGGAGTATTCACTTTAGGATTCTGGATTGCGGCCATTCTCCCGTTATTTGTTTTGCTCGGTGTGTTGGGTGTTAAGAAGCATCATGATAAGTTGCATGGGAATGTTCGGTTACTCAAATATCAGCGGGCAGAGAAAATGGCACGAACTAGATTGAAATCAGCGAAGAAAGCGTTGCAGTCAAAAGATCAAATTATGTTTGTCAACGAATTATCGCAAGCAATTTTCGGATATTTGGAAGATAAACTCGGTATTCAAAAAGCAGAATTTTCACTTGAAAAAACATTAAAGGAATTAAGTGCGAGAAGTGTTAGCGAAGATTTAATTGGTAGAGTCCAATCTGTTTTCGAAAGGTGTGAGTTCGCAAGATTTGCACCCAAGAGCGAAGCTAATCAAATTTCCAACGAGCTATACAAAGAAGCGGAAGATATTATTATCAACCTAGAAAATACGATTACTGAGAAGAAAAGAAAGTAATATGAAAATTGTTAGAAATATGTTTTCAGCAGTGGTTATTCTTATCTCCTGCCCCGTAATGTTATGGGCGGGTGAGGTTGACAATTTGATTATAAAAGGGAATGAATTGTACCAAAATAATCAGTTTGCTGATGCGATCGTTGTTTATCAACAGGTATTGGAGAAAGGCTACGAAAGCGAAGCATTGTATTACAATCTGGGTAATGCATACTACAGAACTGGTAAACTTGGTTATGCAATTCTATTTTATGAGAAAGCACTTAAACTCGCTCCGGATGATGAAGATATTAATTACAATTTACTTATATCTAATGCGCGGACGGTCGATAAAATAAAAGAGCTGCCCAAATTGTTTTTTGTTGAATGGTGGGAAGTGCTGGTAACCTCTTTGACCGTAAACGGTTGGCTTACATTATTGATAATATTTTACTATCTGCTTCTCGTTGCGGTAGGAGCTTATTTTTTGGTAAAAAGATTTCAGTTTCAGCATTACCTGCTTTATTGGGGGACGGTGAACATAGTTATACTGTTATTATTCAGTCTTTTTCTTTTTGCACGTATTAGCAGGGATGAATCGTTTGATTATGGTATCCTGATCGAATCAACGGTCACTGCCAAACAATCACCTAATGAAAAAAGCGGGGACGTCTTTGTAGTTCATGAGGGCATCAAATTTGAAATCGAAGATCAATTGGATAATTGGGCGAAGATAAAGCTTGCAGATGGTAAAGTAGGATGGCTGCCCGAAAACTGTTTTGAAAAAATATAAATCAATTCGATTTCATTTTAATTCATAATCATAATCTTACTAATGCTCATATTCTTAATCTCATTCAGAATGTATATGGACGCAAAGAAATATAATAATATAAAACTCGGTGTTGGTATCGGTAAGGGAATTATTTCGTTCATTATTGTCTTTATATTTGCTGCTGGAGGTTATAGCTCCACATTAGTTGCCTTCCTCGAACAATTTCTGACAAATAATTATTTAATTTTTTTCGGCTTTGTATTTGTTATTTCGGTTGCCGGTTCTGTAATTTCGTTACCTGTGAATTTTTATACCGGTTATATTCTTGAGCATAGATATCATTTATCTAATCAGACTATAAAAAAATGGATGTGGGAAGGAGTTAAAGGAATTTTTGTAGGGACTGTTATCGGTGTTCCTATTCTTCTTATATTTTTCTACGTATTGAATACTTTTCTACAGCTATGGTGGCTTCCATCTGCAATTTTAATGTTTATAATTTCCGTTATTCTTGCCCAGATTCTTCCGGTTCTTATCCTTCCTCTCTTTTACAAATTGACCCCCTTTGAAAATGAGGAGATGAAAGAAAAGATTCACTCCCTTGCAGCTGAGGCGGGAATGAAGGTGGAGAGCATATATAAATTTGATATGAGTAAAAACACAAAGAAAGCCAATGCTGCTTTTACAGGTTTGGGCAAAACAAAGAGAATACTTATCGGCGATACGTTGTTGGAGAATTATTCCGGCGAAGAAATCGAAACAATAATTGCCCATGAACTGGGGCATTATAAATTGAAACATATCGTAAAGAATATTTTAATAGGTACTTTATTCAGTTTTGCAACCTTCTTTTTAATTGCCGCTCTATACAGCATTTCTCTTCCGTGGTTTGGTTTTAATTCGATTACACAAGTTGCGGCGTTGCCTCTTTTGGTTTTGTGGGGAATTCTGATTGGAATTATTGAGACACCTATCTCAAATGCTATTTCAAGAAAATATGAATATGAAGCCGATAGATATGCAGTAAAAACAACCGGCAAGTCCGACGTTTTTATCGGAGCGCTGGAAAAATTAACTGATCAAAACTTAGGTGATAGAAAACCTCATCCTTTAGTTGAGTGGTTTTTTTACAGTCATCCTTCAATAGAAAAAAGGAAGAAAAATATTTTATCAATTAGTGCAAAGTGATTCGATAAAGAATCACGATACTTTTTATGCTATATTTCTTAAATTGGTTTTCAGAAATCAATCGGCTTTGCATAAATATGGGCATACCAAATAAAATTTTACTAGTTGTTCTTTTATCTCTTTCTTTTATTGTGATTGGTTGTACTTTCGATTCTGGAAGTGGAGCAAACACACCGGTTGTACCTGCAAATTCAATTCCTCATAATCCGGCTCCAGCAGATGGAGTTGGGAATCAACCCAACGATTTGTATTTATCATGGCATGCTGAAAATGCGGTGTCTTATGATGTCTATTTTGAAGAAGGTTTAAATCCACCTACAATTTTAGCTTATAACAATTTAACGCAAAACTATGTCCGTGTCCCGAATCCACCTCTTACGGAGGGAGCAACTTATTATTGGCAGGTGACTGCAGAGTTTGCTGATGGTAGTACAGAAACAGGACCTGTTTGGAGCTTCAGTACCTCTGCAGTGCAAACCCAAGGTTATGCAATGTATAAATATTATCTCGGGACTCAGCAGCCTAATATTGTTGATTTAATGTATCAAGTTGTTGACCTGTATGGAAACGGAGTAACTACGTTGACCACATCAGACTTTGTTCTATACGATGACGGTGATTCGCTTTCTCCCACAGAAGCAAACATTGTAGTTCGTAAAAGAAGTCAAACTCCCTACATGATTAAGACCGTACTAATGCTGGATAATAGTACGAGTATCAGTGCTACTGATACATCTAACATATCTAAAATTAAAGGTGCCGCTGCAACTTTTATCAACAATATACTTCCCGATCAATATGTCTCGATATATTCTTTCTCCGTAAATATTAATGCATTACAATATAATTTTACAAACGATAAAACAATTCTTTTAAATGCATTGAACGGATATATTGCCGGAGGACCATCCACCAATCTTTACGGTGCAGCAATCGAGGGTGCGTCGCGCTGGGAGGATTCCTATTCTATGAATCAAGTTGAGCAGGGAGTTATGATTATATTTACCGACGGAAGCGATACACAAGCTTTGCACTCACTTTCTGAAGCTCTGCTTGCAATTGGTTCTAAATTTGTTTTTACCGTCGGTTTAAGTGGCGAAATTGATCCGGGAGTTCTCACTTTAATGGGTACGGCTGGATTTTATATGATCGATCAAGCCGATCAAGTTTCCCAGCAGTTTTTGGATATTCAAAACAGAATAATCCTTTATGCAAATAGTTTTTATTGGCTGCAGTACAGTAGTCCTAGAAGGGGGAACAGAGAACACACCTTGATATTAACGATAAAAAATAATCCTTATACAGGTTCGACTTCATACATTTACGGTACATATAACAGCGATACATTTTTTTAAATGTATGATTTTTAGATCTGCATTAGTATGAAAAAATTTTTCACGGATAGAGTTTAAAACATGATTATAGGCGTAATCCCGGCACGTTTCGGTTCAACTAGGTTAATGGGGAAACCGCTTGCAGATATAGGCGTAAACCGATGATACAGCACACTTATGAAAGCTCAAAAAAGTCTAAGCTTTTAGATAGATTGATTGTTGCCACGGATGATGAGAAAATTTTCGATGTTGTAAAAAGTTTCGGTGGTGAAGTGAGGATGACCCCGAAACAGATGAACACTGGTTCGGACAGAATAGCCCACATTGTAAAAGATATACATGAGGCGCATATCATTTGCAATATTCAGGGAGACGAACCTTTTATTCCCGGCAAAATGATCGATCAGGCAATAGAACCGTTATTGTTCGATAACGAAGTCAATGTATCAACTCTTGTTAAAAAAATAACTAGCGTTGAGGAGTTAAAATTATCCTCCGTGGTAAAAGTTGTTTTCGATTACAATAATTTTGCTCTCTATTTTTCACGTTCACCGATTCCCCATGTAAGAGATGCACGTACCAATCTTGAACGAATTCAACATACGGAGATATATAAACACATAGGACTGTACGTTTACCGGCGCGAGGCACTTCTTAAATTCATCACGTTAAAACCAACCGACCTGGAACAAATAGAAGGTTTGGAACAATTGAGAATGTTGGAGAATGGTTATAGAATAAAAGTAGTGGTTACCGAATATGAAAGTTTTTCCGTCGACACACCCAAGGATCTTGAGTTTGCTAGAAAGTATTATGAAAAGTTGATACGAGTTTCCAAAAGGAAA
>CAZKNM010000049.1:0-20933 GCA_964554135.1 uncultured Melioribacteraceae bacterium | reverse complement strand
CCGGTGTGGTTGGCGGCATTTATAATGTACTTATTAATTTAAAAGATATTGAGGATGAAAAATTTAATGAAGATATGAGAAATAATTGTAACGCATTGAAGAAAGAAGCTTTAGAATTGCTTGGTAGAATTTCTGTTAAAGTAGATGCCGGATTAAAGGTGCCCAAGAAAAAAATCGAGAATGATTCGGATTAAAAAATAGTACTAGATTAGTTTCACCGGAGTAGATTTAGGAATTTTTCATAAACTCTTTGTGCAAGTAGTACATCGGTTGTGAGATTGAAATGAGCTCCTTCTTAACTGAAATAAATTTGCCGAATCTTCTCTTGATCATCATTGGTATTTCAATCTTTCTGGTTTTTGTAATAGTTTGTATAGTCTCTATTTATGAAAAAGAATTTCTAGCCGCTAAAAGATCATTCTTAATATCGATAATTCTACCTCTCCCTTTTTTAATAATTGGTGTTATTCAATTATCAGTTCTATCCGGATTTTCTTGGTTATTGGCACTTTTAAGTACTCTATTTGTAGTAGCATTATTCTTACCAATAGATTGGAAAAAAAATCAAAGATATGAAACTCCAAAATTCAGAATTGATGAGCGCGATATTATGTTCTCACGGCGTCTTTTGCAAAAGGGGAGTAAAAGATTTCGAGAATATTATAAATGTCATCCTGAACTCAAACCTTTAGATGAAAAGTTTCGATCATACCCTGGATTATTAAAACCCGGTACGCTTAAATATGATTCTTACTTGTTCAACTTTGCGGAAGCAACATTCGATACGATAGAAGTTTTAAAAAGTTCGGTTGATGGCGAAGTAGGGGTTGATAAAGTTGAAGTTAGTGCCGAAGAAATAACACGTTATATTAAATCATGGAGCCGTTATCTTGGGGCGGTTAATGTAGGGATTACTGAATTAAAAGATTATCACTTATATAGTTTTATCGGGAGAGGAGAAGATTACGGCAGGAAGATAAATCTAAAACATAAATTTGCAATTGCGTTTACAGTTGAGATGGACTACAACATGGTACAGAATGCGCCGTCCGGATCGATAGTAATGGAATCGGCTAAAGAGTATTTACAATCGGGCATTATTGCAGTTCAAGTAGCGAAACTAATAAGGAGACTTGGTTACCCCGCCCGTGCACACATTGATGGTAATTATCGTGTGATTTGCCCTTTAGTTGCAAAAGATGCTGGTCTTGGGGAGGTTGTAAGGATGGGACTGTTGATGACTCCTCGTCTTGGTCCCCGCGTAAGAATATCTGTTGTTACAACCGACATTCCGCTTATTGCAGATCAGCCGATCCAAGATGGTACAGTATTGGATTTTTGTAATAGGTGCTTAAAATGTGCCGAAGCTTGTCCGAGTAAATCTATCTCGTTTGGTGATAGGCAGTGTTATCAAGGTGTTGAGCGATGGAGGATAAATTCCGAGGCTTGCTTTACATATTGGTGTATTGTTGGGACAGATTGCGGGAGATGTCTTGCCGTTTGTCCTTATTCTCATCAAGACAATTTCATGCACAATTTCGTTAGATGGGGAGTAAGCAGATCATTTTTATTTAGACAGCTTGCTATTAGATTTGATGATATTTTGTATGGAAAGGTACCTAAACAAAAAAAATCACTGATGTGGATAAAAAAGAATAAAGCTAGCAGTTTAAAATCGATTTAATTGAGATTGGGTGATTTATAGATTAATTTGCCGTTTTTGAAAGTCATACAATTCAGGTTTTTACCAACCTGATATACAATCTCTGAATAATCCTTAACGTTGAAAATTGACAGGTCTGCTTTCTTTCCAATTTCAAGACTGCCGATAGAATCCTGCATGTCTAATGCTTTGGCGGCATTTATAGTGACAGCTGAGATCGTCTCTTCAATTGTCATCTTCATTTTCATTGCAGCAAGGCTCATGATAAATGAGAGGTTTGCAATATGAGATGAACCCGGATTATAATCGGTTGAAATGGCAACCGCAGCTCCTTGGTCAATTAATTTTCTTGCTGGTGCATAATCATATCCTAGGAAAAAAGATACACCGGGCAAAAGAACAGCAACCATATCGCTTTCGGCAACTTTTTTAATATCCGTTTCCGAGATGACCTCGAGGTGATCAACACTAATTGCCCCATGTTTAATTGCTATTTCAATTCCGCCGATTGAATTGAATTGGTCTGTATGTAATTTCAATTTGAATCCCAATTCCGATGCTTTTTTAAAAATATTGTCAACTTGTTTAGGTGAGAATGCGGTTGATTCACAATAAGCATCGCAGAAAGCCGCAAGTTTATTTTTGGCGATAAATGGGAGCATTGTGTTGGTAATGATGTCAATGTACTTCTCATGATCGTTCTTAAATTCCGGGGGAAATGTATGAGCTCCCAAAAAAGTGGGGATAATATCAATGGGAAATAACTTGTTTAGATAATTTATTACTTCAAGTAATTTCATTTCATCATAGTGACTAAGACCGTAGCCAGTTTTGATTTCAAGTGTAGTTATTCCTTGTGATATGAAATAATCAATTTTTGGCTTTACAATGTTCAGTAACTGATCAAATGAAGATTTTCGTACCGATTTGACAGTGAAATTTATTCCGCCTCCTGCCTTATCAATTTCTTCATAACTGATACCAGATAATTTTTTTCTAAACTCATCAGCTCTCGATCCGGCAAAAACGGTATGAGTATGGCAATCAATCAATCCTGGTAATACAATTTTATCGGCTAGATCAAAGATTTCATCATATTTGATTCTTCGGCTTGATTTGATGGGTAGAAAATCCTTAATGATTCCGTTTTCAATAACAATGGAATGTTCTTCGAGGATATCAATCTTGCCTAATTCTGAACCTTTCTTTATGTTAAATTCGTTAGTGTTTACAGTAATAATTTGAGAGGGATTTTTAATTATCTTTATCATTAAAGAATTTAGGAATTAAAATAATCTATTAATTAACATTTCAGATAAATAGAATTACTAAAATTAAATAATTTTGTCAATAAATCAATATTTCGCTAAATTTATATATTAAAAAAACATAAAAAGGAAAAAAATGTCCTCATCCAAGAAACTAAAAATTCTGTTCATTACTTCTGAGGTAGTTCCCTTTATTAAAACAGGCGGTTTGGCAGATGTATCCTCGGCACTACCGCAAAAATTGCAGGAATTAGGACATCAGGTAAGAATAGTTGTCCCTAAATATGGTGCGATAGATGAAAGAAAATATAAAATACACGAAGTTGTAAGACTTAAAGATTTAAAAACGCAAATTGGAGAGAAAGAGGTAGTATTTTCACTTCGTTCTTCTTTTTTAGTTGGACAAAAAACAAGGGTTCAAATATACTTTTTGGATAATAATGAATATTTTGGAAGCCGGCACAGTCTTTATGAAGATCCATTAACTGATAAGGATTTTGCAGATAATGATGAGAGATTTATTTTATTAGCAAAGTCTGTGTTCGAGTTGATAAATAAACTTGGATGGATTCCTGATATTATTCATTGCAATGATTGGCAGTGTGGTTTGATTCCGGTTTATCTCAAAACAATTTACAAAGATGATAAGTTATTGATTCCCATTAAAACGCTATTTACAATACACAATTTAGCATATCAGGGCATATTTACGAAAAGTACTTTTGCAAAAACCGGATTACCTGAGGAGTTAAATTCTGAAAAAGGGATTTTAAACGGTGGGAAAATTAATTTCATGAAGAGTGCCTTATTGTATGCGGATGTTATTAATACTGTTAGTCCGACTTATGCAAAAGAAATTTGCTCGGATAAAGAATATAGTGCAGGACTGCAGAAAATTCTAAAGAAAAGGAAAAAGGATATCTGTGGAATCATAAATGGTGTAGACGATTTAATTTGGAATCCCGAAAAGGATAAAAACATTGTCAAAAAATATGGTTTAAAGAATCTCGAGGATAAAAAACTGAATAAAAAAGCCCTCGCTGAAAAGTTTGGTTTTACTTATAGAGAGGATGTGCCGGTTATTGGATTAATCTCAAGACTTACAGATGGGAAAGGTTTTGATTTAATTGAGAAAGCATTTTCGCAGTTAATGAAATTAAATATTCATATTGTTTTATTAGGAACTGGGAATAAAAAGTATCATAAATTTTTCCAAGCAGCAACTAGTAAGTATAAAAATAAATTTTCCTGTTATTTGGGTTTCGATGATGAATTAGCTCATTTAATAGAGGCTGGATCTGATATATTCCTTATGCCCTCAAAATACGAACCTTGCGGTTTGAATCAAATGTATAGTCTAATGTATGGAACAGTACCTATTGTAAGGGAAACTGGGGGATTAGCCGATACAGTCAAAAAATACAACGATAAAAGTAAGACAGGTGATGGTTTTGTGTTTAAGAATTACAATGCAAACGATATGATTAGAGAAGTTAAAAGAGCGGTAAAAGTTTTTAAAGATAAAAACGCATGGATGAAAATAATGAAGAACGGTATGAAATGTAATTTTACCTGGCTGAATTCATCAAAAAATTATGTCGAGTTATATAAGAAGGTAATCAGTTAATATTTAATGATAAGTCACGCTGTATTTTTAGATAGAGATGGAACGATTAATATTGATCCAGGCTATTTGGGTGATCCTGAAAAAGTAGAATTATACGAAGGTGTCCCTCAGGGATTAAGAGAGCTAAAAAAAAGAGGGTGCTTCAAGATTGTTGTTATTTCTAACCAATCCGGTATCTCAAGAGGACTTATAAAAGAGGATGATGTTATAGCTGTAAATAAGAGGATTAACGAATTACTGAAACTTGAAAATACATCGATAGATGCGTTTTATTTTTGTCCTTACCATCCTGATTTCGATTCACCAGAGAAATGTGAATGCAGAAAGCCTTCACCTCGTATGATATTTCAAGCAGTTGAGGATTTGGATATCGATTTGAGCAAATCCTATATTATTGGTGATAGTGTCTCTGATATTGAGTGCGGATTAAATGCCGGAATCAAAACTATCTTGGTGAAAAATACTTTAAATGATACGGAAATAAATAGCTTGCATAATGAGGGAAAATCCCCCAATTTTGTAGCCGGTAATTTTTTAGAAGCATGTGACTACATTGTAAAAGATTTTGAAGGAGGAGACTGATTGACTCGATTCATGAAACAAATCTTCGGACTTTTAATCATTCCTTTAATATTAATTGCTTGCAGCGATGATCCGACATCTATAGGTTCACAATTAATCCCCGGTTCCGATTATATAAATTTTAGCTTTCTTGATAGTTTTACCGATTCTCTTTCACAGAGTTCTTCATTTTTTGTTGATAAAATTCCATTGGGAAGATCCACTAAAATTCTTTTAGGAAAGAATGAGAACTTAGAATCATGGATATTAACGCGTTTTTATATCTTACTACCCGATTCCATCTCGCATCCATTACAAAATGATTCATTAAATATTCTTTCTGCATCTGTAGAAATGCGGCCGAGTTATTTATTCGGCGACTCAAACGGAATTTTTGATTTTACAGTTCATCGTGTTTATAATGCATGGACACCTGGCGGTTTTGATAAAGACAGTATGAGTACACTAAATTATGAGGGTAGTGATTTCAGTTCGTTAAGGAGTATTACAGATAGTGTGATTACTTTTGATATAGATAGATCTTTAGTTCTTGATTGGATGAAAAGAACTTACGATGAAAATATTCAGGAAAACCATGGAATTGTATTTATACCAACCCAAAATACCGAAAGAATTTTTGGTTTCCCTGCATATGATGATTACTCAACGGAGTTTTTACCGCGGTTATCAATCGTTGTTGAAAAACCCGGATCATTTGTTGATACTGTGTTAGCCATAACGTTTTCCGATGTGCATGCTGTTAGAGGTAACTCCCCAACCGGCAGTCCTGAAAATATATTGCTTCAAGGTGGATTGGTTACTCACGGTAAATTGTATTTTGATCTTTCTAGAATTCCTCTTTATTCAATTGTGAATAGAGCTACTTTGGAATTGTTTGTTGATACTATGGAAACTAGTAATGGAAGTCCTGCAGCAGACTCAATAAAAGTATTCATATTCAGCGATACAACGAGTAAGGCGCTTTATGACAGCACATCTTATCAATTTCTTGTGAGAGATAGCAGTGCAACAACTTTTAACGGTGAAGTTACAAAGTTAGTACAAGAATGGATCAACGGTGTGGAAAATCAAGGTTTTAGATTAAATGTATCTGACGAAGAAAGAGCAGTAAATAAAGTTGCTGTTAAAGGGAGCACTACTACTGAAGCGGATGCAAGACCTAGGTTAAATATTATTTATTCAGAAAAGAAATAATTTTATGAAACCAATAAAATACTTTTTATTTCTCCTCATTCCACTTTCGATTTATGCAAACGGCGGATCTGTATATTCAAGGTATGGAATTGGTAATTTGATCTTATTAAATTCAGCTAGAAATTTAGGACTAGGTAGCATCGGATTTGCTGTTACTGACGGAAATTACATTAACAGTTTGAATCCTGCTTCATGGAATATATTGCCAATGACGCGATTTGAAGCCGGACTTAAATATTCGGGTATTTCGTTGCGTGATAATAATAATTCAAATTTGTATTCTGATGTTGTTTTTTCCGGTTTTGTTATAGGATTTCCTATTGATAGAGAACTTGGGATTTCGTTAGTGGGTGGATTGATTCCGTACTCAAATGTTGAATACGAAGTTATACAAAACTTACAATCTCCCGGAATTGATGATGATTATATTCTTGATCTTAAAGGAAATGGTGGTGTAAATAAATTCTTTATCGGAGCATCATATCGGTTGCCATTTGATGTATCAATCGGCGCTTCACTAGAATACTATACCGGTAAAATCGAATATACATCAAAAATAGATTTTGCCACCGGTTCCCAGTATAAGGATGCTGTTTATCTTGATAAATATATATATCGAGGTGTTGGATTTAATTTAGGTTTAATCTCAAACGATTTGTCGGAGTTATTAGGAATTAATAATTTGGAAAATTTGCGCATTGGAATTAACTACAATTTTAGCCCTACTTTAAAAACCGATACAACCTTATATACTGGATCGTCAGTTGGGAGTAAACAAATCGAATCCGCTCTTGTCGATTCGGAAATTCCTTCTCGATTAGGAATAGGAGTAAGTCTCCTGTGGAATAAAAATTATTTATTTCTGTTTGATTATATATTACAACCCTGGTCTGAATTTAAATTCGCCAATGAAAATTCAAATTATCTCACTAATTTTTCTCGTATGAGTTTGGGTTTTGAGTATAAAAATCGTACTGTGCGCTTTAGCAATGCGTGGGAACAGATTTCTTTACGATGTGGTCTAAGCTATGAGCAATCGCAATATAGCTTTTATGGGACTAATATTAACGAATATTCTATATATGGTGGCTTGTCTTTTCCTATTGGCATTGAAAGTTCCATTGATTTTGGCATCCAGTATGGAATGAGAGGTACTACTGATAATAATCTTTTGAAAGAAAACATATTTAACGCATTTCTTTCAATTAATTTTGGAGAACTTTGGTTTATTAGACAAGAAAGATAATAACAAATAAAGGAGTGAAAATTGAGACTCTTAAATACTTTCTTGGTTTTACTTGTTTTTATGGCTTTGAATGTATCAACATTAGTGTTAGCCAAGAGTGGACCTGTTGATTTTGCTCAACCGGATAGTGTTGATTTGATGCGTGAGTTTAGTCTTTTTTATGAAGCCCATAAAAACAAACAATTTGAGCAGTGGACGTTGGATAGAGGATTTGCTGTAATCAATAATAATCCTACAACCTTTATCAAATATAATCCCTTTATCAAAATGGAAGAGATCATTTTCTATTTACATGACAGTGTATCTACAACAACTGACCAGGAAAAAGAAGCATTAGCCGATACGCTAGTTTATTTATACGATGTTGCTACAAAATATGATTCAAAGAAAGCAGGTTATTATCTTGCGAGGAAAGCGTATGTTTTGGAAATGTGGGAAAATACCGATCCTAATTTAGTAATCCCTGCATATGAAAAAGCGCTGGATATGGATTGGAATATTCAAAACGATTATAAGGATAGGTTAGGAATTCTTTATTCACAAAATGCTTCTGATAGTAATGACTACAAATTGAAGGCATTGGATCTTTACTCCCGACTATCAGAAGAAGAACCGGATAATCCGAGATGGCTTCAAAGGATTGAACAGTTAGCTGAGAATGTCGATGAGCTTGTGGAAATTACGGGCAAAGCTTGGTATCTAAATAAAGACAATTTGGAAAAAGCCTGGAAGTATGCCTCCACAGGTATAAGAGCTCAAAGCTGGGAAAAGGCTCAAGAACCTTTAGAATTTTTAATTCAAAAAGCACCTGATGTGATAAATTATTGGAAACAACTTGCTAGTGTATATGATAAATTGAATAAAAATGACAGCGCTATTAATGCTTACAAAAAATTGATTGAATTACAACCGGACAGCAGAGATAATTTTATTAACATTGCGCTTGTGTACAAAAAGATTGATCAATTGTCGGTTGCAAGAACATATTTAAGGAGATCCTCAGCATTAAGTCCTGAGTGGGATTATCCTTATTACATTGAAGGATCTTTATACGAACAAGCTGTTAGAAATTGTATGGGTGCAAAATTTGAATTTATGGATAAATGTGTATTCCAATTAGCAGTTGAAACTTATCAAAGAGCAAGGAGTATGGGTGGCCAATTTACATCTACAGCAGCAGAAAGAATAAGTGCACTATCTAATTCAATTCCGCAAAAGGAAGATTACTTCTTCAGAAAAATGCAATCCGGAGAGACGATAAAAATTGATACTGGCTGCTATGGTTGGATAGGCAAAACTATTACCGTACCATAAATCAATTAATGGATTTTTTGAAAATTATATCTTGAAGCTATGTTACAATATTTGCAGAATGATAAAGAGATTTTAGATGTTGCAAAGTTAGAAATCTCCAGACAGCAAAATTATCTGGAATTAATTGCATCCGAGAATTTTGTCAGTCTTTCAGTATTAGCGGCTGCAGGTTCGGTTTTGACTAATAAGTATGCCGAAGGTTATCCTGGTAAGCGCTATTACGGCGGTTGTGAGTTTGTTGATATGGCTGAAAATCTTGCAAAGGATAGATTGAAAGAGATTTTCGATGCCGAATATGTCAATGTTCAGCCACATAGTGGATCGCAGGCTAATATGGCTGTCTACATGGCTCTTCTTCAACCTGGAGATACTCTTCTGGGATTAAGTCTTGATCATGGTGGACACTTGACTCATGGATCACCTGTTAATTTCTCGGGAAGAATATATAATGCAATCGGATATACTCTTAATAAAGAAACCGAGGTGTTGGACTATAATATTATTGAAGAATTGGCAAAAAAGGCAAAACCCAAGCTTATCATTGCCGGTGCAAGTGCTTATTCTAAGGAGTGGGATTATAAAAAATTCCGGGAGATTGCAGATAAAGTAGGTGCATTTCTTATGTGCGATATGGCTCACCCAGCCGGATTGATTGCCAAAGGTCTTTTAAACAATCCACTCCCATACTGTGATGTTGTTACTTCTACTACTCATAAAACTCTTCGCGGACCGCGTGGTGGTATAATACTCATTGGGAAAGATAAAGATAATCCGTTGGGTATTAAAACTATAAAAGGTGATAGACTGAAATTGATGTCCGAAATCATCGACAGTATTGTGATGCCTGGTATTCAAGGCGGACCGTTAATGCATATAATTATGGCCAAAGCAGTTGCTTTTAAAGAAGTGTTACAAGATTCTTTTAGAGTATATGCTGAACAAATTATTAAGAATGCAAAAGCTCTTGCCGATACTCTAATGGAGAAAGGTTATAATATTGTTTCAGGTGGAACTGATAACCATGTTTTCTTGGTCAATCTTACAAATAAAAATATTAGCGGCAAGAAAGCTGAGAATGCACTGGAAGCTGCCGGTATTACTGTGAATAAGAATATGATTCCGTTCGATACGAAGAGTCCGTTTATTACCAGCGGCATTCGCATTGGCACACCGGCTGTAACGACACGAGGTATGAAAGAAGAACAAATGAAAATTATTGCAGATTTAATTGATCGGGCGCTTGTAAATTTTGAGAATGAAGAAGCTCTATCTAAGATAAAGAGCGATGTAAAAAAAATATGTTCCGATTTTCCACTCTATCCTGAGTTAAACTAAAATTTCGTGTGAGTAAATCCAAAGAAAACCATCCTAACGGAAAGTCTACTCCAGATGTTGAAATGACTTTCCTTGAGCATCTCGAAGAACTTCGATGGCGTGTAATATATTCTTTGATCGGTCTGGTTTTCGGTACTATTGTAGCATGGATTTTTATCGATCAATTGGTAAACTATATATTGCTTATCCCGGCACGGAATGCACAGCTTAAGCTGCAGAATCTTCGTCCATTCGGGCAACTGTTTTTATATTTTCAAATTGCAATAATAGGAGGTATAGTTCTCAGCCTACCGAATATTTTTTATCAGTTTTGGAAATTTATTTCTCCTGCGCTAAAAGAAAATGAAAGAAGATATGTTACGAGCATAGTTATATTTTCAACAATATGTTTTATTAGCGGGATTGTATTCGCTTATTTTATAATGCTTCCTTTAGCTTTAAAATTTGCAGTAAGCTTCGGTACACCCGAAATAGTGAATAACTTCGCAATTAATGAATACATGTCTATTATTATCAGTGTAATGCTTGGAGCTGGTGTTGTTTTTGAATTGCCGATGTTATCATTTTTCCTATCCAAAATAGGTATTATTACTCCGGCGTTTATGCGTAAATACAGAAGGCACGCAATAATTGTTATTTTGATAGTAGCTGCTGTTATAACACCTACAGTCGATCCGGTTGGGCAATTGATGCTAGCCATTCCATTGGTTTTTCTGTACGAAATAAGTATATTCGTCTCAAAAATCTCGCGAAAAAAAGTTGAGTAAAGTTACTCTATCCGATATCAGCCGGCCTATCTCAGAAGAACTAAACCGCTTTAATGATTTATTTAAATCTTCTTTAAAGTCTAAGGTTGGTTTAGTTGACCTCGTTACAAAATATATTCTTAGACAAAAAGGAAAAAAGGTAAGACCGATTCTTGTGCTTCTCTCAGCTCAACTGTCCGGAGGGATTACAGAACGAACGTATCGAGGTGCGATACTTGTTGAACTTCTTCATACGGCTACATTAGTTCATGATGATGTTGTTGATAATGCCGAGAAGAGAAGAGGTTTCCCTTCGATTAATGCAATCTGGAAAAACAAAGTTGCTGTGCTTATGGGAGACTATTTATTGGCACGCGGTTTAATGCTCGCAGTGGATAGTGAGGACTTTGATTTTCTAAAAGTGATTACCGATACCGTAAGAAGAATGTCCGAAGGTGAACTGCTCCAAATTTATAAAACAAAGAAGCTGGATATTAATGAAGAAACTTATTTCAAAATCATATCCGATAAGACTGCTTCACTATTATCGACTTGCTGCGAGATCGGAGCAAGAAGCGCTTCGACAAGCGAGAATAAGATTCTTTCGATGAGAGAGTTTGGTGAAAATCTCGGTATAGCTTTTCAAATTCGTGATGATATACTTGATTATGTTGGTTCGACTAAATTATTCGGGAAACCTCTTGGGGGCGACATTAAAGAAAAAAAGATCACCCTGCCACTAATTCATTCTTTGGAGAAAGCGGGTAAATCTGAATATGATTACATTCTTAAAATTATAAGAAATGGAGCTAAGAAAGACGGCGTAAAAGAAGTAATTGAGTTTGTAGAAAAGTACCAAGGTATAGAATATGCTGATCAAGAAGCTGCAAAATTTTCCGGGAGGTCTAAGAAAGAATTAGAATTTTTTCCGGATTCCTATGCCAAAGATGCATTGTATTCTTTGGTTGACTTTGTTATTGAGCGAAAGTTATAAAAAAATCTATATTTTTATGGAACCTATATCCTTCAATTAAGAGAACAAGCAATAAAAACCAATTTGATATCCCCGCTCCATATATTTTGTTATCTTTATTATTTTTATAAATTGCAGTTAAGTTTAATCATTTCTATGTAAAGCCTTTTTATGTTAAAAGTACTTGAAGCTATTCAACTTTCAACCGAATATTTGGAGAAGAAAGGAATAGAATCATCAAGAATCAATGCCGAACTGCTTCTTGCCGATGTATTGAAATGCAATCGTCTGAACCTCTATCTTTCTTTCGATAGACCTTTGACCGAAGAGGAAAAAAATCTATATAGAGAGTTGATTTCAAGACGCGGAAAATTCGAACCATTGCAGTACATATTGGGGAAAGTTGAATTTTACGGATTAGAATTTAAAGTCAATCCATCAGTGTTAATACCCAGGCCTGAAACCGAAATATTGGTAGAGACCATTGTTAATTATTACAAAGGGGAAGAAAAATTAAATATTTTGGATATCGGTACAGGCAGCGGTAATATTGCTATTGTTCTTGCAAAACATTTGCAGAATTCCAATGTAATTGCAATAGACATCTCCCAAGAAGCATTGGAAGTTGCTGCTAAAAATGCCGAACACAACGGAGTAAAAAACAACCTAGAATTTTGTCTGAAAGATATTTTTAATGATGAAGATTGCCAAGACTTGAAGGGCTTTGATATTATTGTTTCAAATCCGCCGTATGTGAGTATTGAAAAAATGAAAGTCTTGCAAAAGGAAATTACGGATTATGAACCGGAGGATGCATTAACAGATAAAAGCGACGGTTTTCTGTTTTACAAAAGAATATCCACTATTGCAAAAGATATATTAAAAAGAAAAGGAAAGGTTTATTTTGAAATGAGTATAGATCAATCCGCAGAAGTTTCTGAAATAATGAGGTCTTCCGGATTGAAAAATATAACTATCATTAAAGATCTTCAGAATGTCGATAGAGTAATTTATGGAGAAATGACATGAGAGCATTGATACAAAGAGTTTCCGAAGGTACTGTTGATATTGCCGAACATAATTACACAGCTGAAATCAGTAAAGGGATGGTAATTCTCTTAGGTATAAGGAATAATGATACCGAAGAAGAAGTAAATTTCGTTGCGGATAAATGCTGTAACCTCAGGATATTCGGTGATGAAAATGATAAAATGAATCTTTCTCTAAAGGATATTAATGGTGAGGTTCTCATCATTTCTCAATTTACGTTGTACGGTGATGCACGAAAAGGGAATAGACCCGGCTTTACCGATGCTGCCGGACCAGAACTTGCGGAAAAATTATATAATAAATTTATCGATAGAACAGAGTTAAATTTAGGTAAGAAAAAAGTGAAGAGAGGAATATTCGGTGCAATGATGAATGTAAAGATATTTAATGACGGACCGGTTACAATTTTAGTCGAATCGAAATAAAACAACAAGCATAGCATTTGCAATCAACACTAATGATATTTTTAGATGGGGTGGGAATCGGGGAAGCGAATCCCAAAATCAATCCTTTCTTTAAATATAAGTGGCGTATCTTTTCGGAATTATTTCCAAAAGCTCCAAGTCTTGATAACCAATTTTTAAACACCGGTAATTCGTATTTATTCCCAGTAGATGCTTGCATGGGAGTAGCAGACCTTCCCCAAAGCGGTACAGGACAGACATCGATTTTTTGCGGGATTAACGCACCCAAAATAGTCGGGCATCACTTTGGGCCTTATCCTTATTCTACTTTACTCCCAATTCTAAAAGAGCAAAATATATTCAAAGAATTTTTAAGGATGAAAAAGAAAGTCGTTTTTGTAAATGCTTATCCCAAAATATTTTTTGATTATGTTAATTCGGGGAGAACGAGATTAAGTGTTACTTCATTGAGCTGTATTTATAGCAAAGTACAATTAAAAGGAGTTACTGATTTAAGACGAGGAGTAGCGCTCAGCGCTGAAATCGATAATCGGCGATGGGTTGAAAATCTCGGTTATAAATTACCGATTATCAAACCGGCAACTGCTGCAGGAAGATTATTGCGTATTTCGGGAAAGCATCACTTTACTTTGTTCGAATTTTTTCATACCGATCACCTGGGGCACGGGAGATATCCCGATCTGATGAAATATACTCTAAATATATTGGATGAATTTTTATTCACTGTGATAAAAAATTTACCGAAGAACATGACCATTATTATTTGTTCCGATCACGGCAACCTGGAAGATATTTCTATTAAAACACACACTAGAAATCCGGTCCTTACAATAACATCAGGTAGGAATGCGAAAGCTCTTTCCGGAAAGATCAAACATCTTTATGATATTAAACAAGCAATTATGGAGATGTATTAGTGAAACAATACCCGCTAATAAAATTTGTTATCTTGTTTATCGGCGGTATTCTTCTGCAGAATGTCTTTAAGTTTGATATTGGTCCTATCTATTATTTTTTAATTATTTTAACTCTTCTTGCTGTAATGATTTTCTTACTTAAGAAAATTTCCTTTCGAGTTTTGATTTTGAATATCATCCTTTCAGTATCCGTGATAAGTGCCGGAAGTTTATCTTTAGCTCTCTCCCGAATGAACATTGTTGAGTACCCATTCGAGAAATTAAAGAATAGCAATACACTGGTTTATGGAAAAATCATAGACATCAAACTCAAAAGAGAAGGTCAAATAATATTTACAACATCGGTTGATTCAGTGCATTTTGGAGGGAAAAATGAAATTGCAGAGGTAGATGTTCTGTGCAGAATTTATGAAGAAAATGAGTTACGATTAAACAAACTCTATGATAAACTTGAAATCGGGAATTCGGTTTTGTTGAAGGGTACTCTTCAAAAGGCTAGAGATAAAAGAAATCCCGGGGAGTTTGATTATTATAAGTATCTGCAAGGTGAAGATATAGCGGCAATTATTAACATATATCGCACAAGTGATGTACGAATATTGTTGGATGATATCGGCCTCACCAAAAATTTATTTTTTAAAATTAGAAAGAGCATCGATCGCAGAATTCAGGAATTACATACAAAAGAGACCGCTGCACTATTGAGAGGTTTATTGCTTGCGGATAGAGGAGAGATAGAATATGATATCCGTGAAAGCTTTGTTAATGCTGGAGTTGTTCATGTACTTGCTGTCTCGGGATTGCATGTTGGATTTGTAATAATAATTTTTCTTTTCCTTTTCGGAAGATTTAACATTTATTTGAGGTACATATTTACAATTGTTGGATTAATTACCTTTGTTATTATCACAGGATCACCTCCTTCAGTTTTCCGTGCATCGGTTATGGCCATAACGATGATCATCGCATTTCTTACGAACCGAAGTTACAATAGTGTGAATTCGCTGGCATTAGCTGCACTATTTTTACTCATTCTCAATCCAAATGAATTATTCAATCCCGGATTTCAATTATCGTTTTCTGCGGTTCTATCCATCGTTTTGATCTATCCTTTCTTCAGAGATCGAATAATCACTCTTAATCTGAAATCGAACATTATCCGTTATGCTTTATTGTTTGTTTGTGTTTCGATGGCAGCGCAGGTAGGTACACTTCCGTTTACTTTAATTTATTTTCATAAGCTTTCTATCGCAGCATTGTTTGCAAACTTGATCGTCATTCCGATGATAGGATTTATTGTCGGCATCGGGATATTCACGCTGGCAGTAAGCACCATTTGGACATGGCTCGCTTTGATCTATGCTTCTGCAAATAATTTTATCATTGAGATTTTGTATACAATCGTGAACGTTGTCGGTACGCAGAAGAGTTCACACATTTATATTAATCAATTTAGTCTAATCGATTCTCTATTGTTCTACATATGCATTTCGTTTTTCATTTTCTTCTGGAAGAAATTCGAACACGGGTGGGCTAAAGCTGTTCTTGCTTTAATGATTGTTTTCAACTTATCGGTTTACTTGTCGCTGGATAATAAATATCTCATGCCGAAAGGGAAACTTTCGATGATGGCGATAGATATCGGGCAGGGGGATGCTATACTTGTAAAATTTCCTAATGAAGAAACCGCACTTATCGATGCTGGGGATGCAACAGAATATTTCGATAACGGCGAGAGAGTAATCCTTCCTTTACTCAAAACATTAGGGATAGATAAAATCAATTACGGACTGATATCCCACGTAGATTCCGATCATTACAAAGGATTTTTGTCATTATTTCGGAATGGTATTATTGAGAAAGTATTTAAACCTTCAATCGATTCTACATTACAGAAAGATATTGAGTTGGAAATGTTGATGTCCGACCAAAGAATTCCTTTCAATTATTACCATAAAAATAATATCGAAATCGGAAACTGCCGGATTTATGTCCTAAACGATACTGCAAACGCCCGATATAAATCGTTTGATTCCAACGACAAGAGCGGTATATTGAAAGTAGTTTACGGAAAAACTTCATTTCTTTTTGTGGGAGATGCCGGTGTGCAGGCTGAGAAATTATTGTTGAATACTTACGGCAATTTCCTCGATTGTGATGTTTTGAAAGTAGGTCACCACGGAAGTAAATATAGTTCTTCTTTTGGTTTTATTAAATCAGTTGCACCCAATTTTGGCTTGATAAGTGCAGGAATTCAAAATAAATTTAAACATCCAACAACAATGATATTAGAAAGATTAAATTCTTTCAGTACCAAGGTTGACAGAACCGATTTAGAGGGCGCCGTACTCTATGAAAGTAACGGTGAAAATATTAAAGTGATTAACTGGAAAGATATCGATTTTTAGTATTCACTGAAAAAATCTTAAAGGCGTTATGGAAATATTTCATAACTACTCACTGAAAGACCTGAACACATTCGGAGTGAATGCTAGAGCGGCATACTTTGTCGAAATCAGCAGTGAAAAATCTCTCATCGAAATTATCAATAATAAAAAATTAAAATGGCTCGATATATTAATTTTAGGCGGCGGCAGCAATATCTTGTTCACAAAAAATTACAATGGATTGATCCTTAAGAATGAAATAAAGGGGATTAAAATAGTCGATGAAAATAAAGAACATGTTTTTATTAAAGCCGGGGGAGGTCTGACCTGGAGTTCTTTGGTTGATTATTGTGTGGATAAAAATTACGGAGGAATCGAAAACCTTACATTGATTCCCGGAACGGTTGGCGCTGCACCCGTACAAAATATCGGTGCCTACGGTGTGGAACTAAAAGATGTTCTTCATTCTGTGGATGGAATGTTTTTAGCAGACGGGGAGAAAAAATCATTCTTAGCCGACGATTGTGAATTTTCTTATAGGAATAGTATTTTTAAAACAAAATTGAAGAACAGTTTTTTCATTACAAAGATAACGTTAAAACTCTCGAAAAAACCTAAAACAAATATTGATTACAATACTCTTAAAAAAGAGTTTGAAAAATCGGATCCATCCAAAATTACAATCAAACAAGTAAGAGATGCTGTTAAACGAATACGGATGAACAAGCTGCCTGATCCGGCTGTACTTGGTAATGCCGGCAGCTTTTTCAAGAATCCGGAAATTCGGCTTGATGAATTAGATGGTTTAAAGAAAGAATATCCAAGCATTGTGTCTTTTAGAGGCAAAGGAAAAAGAGTAAAGCTATCCGCCGGATGGCTGATTGAACAGTGCGGGTGGAAAGGGATCCGCTTCGGGAATACGGGAACGTATGAGAAGCAGTCACTCGTTATTGTAAATCATAACAATGCTACCGGGAGAGAGATTCACAACTTTGCACGGCTTATTCAGGATACGGTTTATGAAAAATTCAAAATTCAACTTGTACCGGAAGTAAATATTATTTGATAAAATTTCAAAACAAATTAATGGTGTAATATGGATCTACTTATTGTTTTCATCGGTCTTGCAATGATTCTTTTCCTTTTTTCCTGGCTTGGGACTGCTAGAATGGCCATTAAGAAGGGATACCAAGGTTTACTCTGGGTGATAATAGGTTTAATACCGATTCTTCCTTTTGTGATGATGCTGCTTCTACCCAAAAAACCGGCGGAAAAAACCAAACTGGGATTTGTCGAAAATATCATCAATGATTTGACACAACCATTCATCGATTTGGCGCACACTTCCCGTGCATTATTCGGATTAAATCTTTCATATGTTTTAGAAGGGCTCACATATTTTGGCGTGGTTACTTTATTAGCAATTTTCTTCAATGAATTTATCAAACTGAACGATATAGATGCCGGAAGAATGGTTGGATTTCTAACCGGCGGTATAACATTGGCGATGTTATTCCTAGGTGCGACTGTAGATTGGGTTGGTGTAAGAAAAGCTTTATTAATTGCTCTATCAACAATGCTTGTCGGTAGAATATTCCTCACAATATCGCCTCAAACAGGAGAAACCGGTTTATGGGGAACAGCCCATATCTTCTCGATGCTGGGTCTGCTTGGAATTATTCTCGGTTACGGAATTTATCAACCTGCATGCTACGCGGCAGTTAAAAAATTTACAACGGAAAAAACCTCTGCTATGGGCTATGCAATGCTCTATGCTTTGATGAACTTAGGAGGATTTCTACCCGGTTTGATTTCTCCTCCAGTAAGGCGTGCGTTCGGTATTACCGGAGTATATTGGGTATATGTTGCTTTAACCGCTGTAGGAATTGTAGTTGTGTGGACGATCATGTCGAAGAAAGCAGTAAAGTTGGCGATACAGGGTGCAAGTGCAGATGTAAAAGACAAAATTAAAAAAGAAGAAGATGAAATGGGGGGTATGACTTTCAAAGAAAAAGTTAAATACTATATCAAGAACTTCCCGCTTAGAGATAGACGCTTCATGTTCTTTATTTTTATTTTGATTTTTGTCCAAACATTGTTCGCGCACAACTGGCTGACTTTACCACAATATGCCAGCCGTGCGTTTGAGGGATTCGTTCAGGATAATTATGAATTTTTCGTTAACCTTAATCCCATCTTAATTTTTATTTTAACTCCAATGGTAACAGCACTCACATCAAAGAAAAATGCTTATACGATGATGATCATCGGTACGTTTGTTATGGCGTCTCCAACGTTCATACTGGCGCTCGGACCCAGCATGAACACGTTGCTTGCATACCTAATAATAATGACCATCGGCGAATCGATGTGGCAGCCCCGCTTTTTACAATGGGTGGCCGAAATCGCTCCGAAAGGGATGACCGGTATTTACATGGGCATCGGACAATTCCCGTGGTTTTTAACTAAAGTTGTTACCAGTATTTATTCAGGTTGGTTCTTAACTCAATATTGCCCGATGGATACTCCACCATCGCAAATGAATACGGAAACAATGTGGTTATTCTACGGATGCATCGCAATAATAAGTCCGATTGGATTACTCCTTGCAAGAAAGTGGATGATGAAAGGATTTAAAACGAAACATGAAGGGTAATTCAATTAAAATAGCTTATGGCAAAAACTAAAAAGTCTAATTACGATTATTTAATCATCGGGAGCGGTTTCGGAGGTTCCGTAGCCGCTCTTCGTTTATCCGAGAAAGGATATAAAGTTCTCGTTATAGAAAAAGGGAAGTGGTACAAATCGGAAGACTTCCCGAAAACAAATTGGAATTTGAAACGCTGGCTGTGGCTGCCGGTCTTTAGATTTTTCGGTTTCTTCAAAATAACATTTTACAAACACGTTGGGATTCTTTCCGGTGTGGGTGTAGGCGGCGGATCGCTTATGTATGCCAATACTCTGCCTATCCCAAAAAAGGAATTCTTTAAAGCGAAATCTTGGTCGCATCTTACCGATTGGGAGAAAGAACTTAAAAGACATTACCGGACCAGCCTAAAAATGCTTGGTGTCGTACCTAATCCGCGATTAGAAAACGGAGACCTTGCATTAAAACAATTGGCAAAGGATATAGGGAAGCACAGATACTTTGAGCCGACAAATGTCGCTGTATTCTTTGGTGAGCCGGGAAAGAAGGTGAAGGATCCTTACTTTAAAGGAAAAGGCCCCGATAGATCGGGGTGTACGTTCTGCGGTGCATGTATGATCGGCTGCAGAGAGAATGCCAAAAACACGTTGGATAAAAATTACCTTTACCTGGCACAAAAGAACGGGGCGGAAATAAAGGCCGAATCGCTTGTGTATGATGTTATTCCTTCTAATAGTTATGATGGAACCGACGGCTACATTATTAAATGGAAAAGTTCTACCAAAATGTTCAAGAAGAAAGGTGAAGTTATTACTGGAGGAGTTGTATTTGCCGGCGGTGTGCTGGGAACACTCCCGTTGCTGCTGAAGCTAAAAGAAACATCTCTTCCTAATTTATCAGATAGAGTCGGTTACAACGTACGCACGAACTCCGAAAGTCTGATGGGCGTTGTTGCACCTCATAAAGAAACCGTATTCTCGGATGGAACGGCTATCGGTTCAATTTTACACACGGATAAACACAGCCACCTTGAACCGGTGCGTTCTGGCGGATGCAGATTGCTCCTCTTGTGATTGGAAAAAATCTTTTAGTCCGGTTGCTTAAAGCAGTCTGGGAAATTATAAAGCACCCGGTTAGATATTTTAAAATGTATTTTGTGTGGGATTGGGCTAAGAAGACACAGATACTCCTTTACATGCGCACAATCAGCGGAACGCTCCGTTTTACGATGGGAAAGTATAGAATGAAATCTCAAAAGGGAGAAGGAGAACTCCCGACTGCATTCTTACCCGAAGCGGCAGCACTTGCCAAGCGTTATGCAAAAATTGTTGATGGAACACCGGGCGCTTTGTTATCGGAAATAGTTTTGGGCATTCCGACTACTGCACACATTCTCGGCGGTGCAGTTATGGGAAGAGACGCTGGCGAAGGAGTTATAGATAAAAACAATAAAGTCTTCGGTTACGAAAATATGTATGTCTGCGATGGTTCGATGATTTCCGCTAATCCGGGTGTTAATCCATCCTTGACCATAACGGCTTTGGCTGAAAGAGCAATGA
>CAZKNM010000048.1:0-21119 GCA_964554135.1 uncultured Melioribacteraceae bacterium | reverse complement strand
GTATTTTTAGCCGATCCGTCTGTTGCTTCATATGGTGGTGATTTTGATAATTTTACATATCCGCGTTACGACTTAGACTGTGCATTCTTCCGTGCATATGATAAAGACGGGTTCCCGATAAAATCAGAAAATTATTTCAAATGGAACCTTGATGGAGCGCCGAAGGATGATGTGATTTTTACGGTTGGGTATCCGGGTTCAACCCAAAGACTTAAAACAGTTGCTCAACTCGAATATTTAAGAGACCTTCAATATAAAAACCAATATTACCTCTACGATACTTTTTTTAAAGATCTCACGATGCTTCAGAAAAAATATCCGGATAAATTCGATTCGATGGAGGCTATAAAAACCAGACTCGGGAACACACAAAAAGTCTACGTCGGAAGAATGAACGGTCTTAACGATGAGAAACTGATGCAGCGAAAAAAAGACTTCGAACAAAAATTAATTGATGCAGTAAATGCCGATCCCGAAATGAAAAAGGATTATTCACACTTGTGGAAAGCAATAAAATCACTGCAGGATGAATTAAGAAAAATTCGTCCGCAGATAGACATTATGACACCTCGTAATTTCTTCATCCCCGTGTATTTTACTGTAGCAGATTCACTACTATTTTTAGCAGAACAATTAAATATGCCTGCTGCTGAAAGAGCGGATTTATTCAATGATGATGCAGAAATCAGAAAAGCAATGATCGAAATTTTCCCCACTGACTTTGATACTGTTATTGAGAATGCCCGCTTAAAAATAATGGCTGATTACATCATTATGAACCTGGGTGAAAACAATGAGCTCGTAAAAAAAATGTTCGGTGGCAAGAAAGGCTGGGAAGCTGCCGATTATGCTTTAAGTAAATCAAAGATAGAAGACAAAGAAGCCCTGCAGAAATTTGCTCTTAGTAAACCGGAAGAAATTTTTAATTCCGATGATCCCTTCATCTTGTTTGCTCTAATGAAAAAAAACGAACTATTGGAATTACAGGAAAGACAAACAGAGATTGATAACACTGAAGAAGTTTATGAAAATTTACTCGGCCAGGCATTATTTTCTGTTTACAGCACTTCATTTCCACCCGATGCAAATGCAACAATTAGGATAAGCGACGGCACTCTGATGGGATTCGAGTATAACGGTACAATAGCTCCGGTAAAAACGACTTATTATGGAATGTATGATAGATATTATTCATACGAGGGAGAATATCCTTTCAATCTCCCGGAAGTATGGCAAAATCCTCCTGCTGATTTCAATATGGCTGCCGAATATAATTTTGTTTCGACTAATGATATAGTTGGCGGTAATTCAGGCAGTGCTGTAATCAATAGAAATGCCGAGGCAATCGGTGTAGCCTTCGATGGTAATATTGTGAGCAATGTAGGAAATATTATTTTTGTCCCGAGCGATAATCGATGCGTGTCGGTTTCTACACAAGGGATGATGGAGGCGTTTGAGCATATTTATAAAGTTGATAGGTTGGCGAAAGAATTGAAAACTGGGAAGATTGTAAAATGAATTCAGTCGGACTCTTGAGATAACTGCGTTTAATTTAATCAGCTGGGAGAAGTGATGAAAAAAATATTTTATAAATTTCTTTTTTTATTTGTGGGGATATTGTTTCTCAACAATATTTCGTTTGCTCAATACAGCATCTACGAAACTTATGATCTGAATAAAGTTCAATTTTCTATTTCCGATTTTGGAAATATGTGGACGTTCGATGACATTCCTTTTACACAGTGGGGAAAAAGATACGGATTTCAACCTACTCAGGAATGGCTTGACTATGTACAAAAATCTGCACTGCAGTTCGAAAACGGATGTTCTGCTGCATTTATATCCGAAGATGGTTTGATAATGACTAATCATCACTGCGGACGAGGAGACTTGCATTTAGTTCAGAAAGATGGAGAAGATTTGTTACGGGATGGTTTTTATGCCCCAACACCGGACCAAGAACGAACGATACCCGATTTATATGTCGATCAGTTGATTCTTATAGAAGATGTTACAAAGGAAATGCATAATGCTATGAATGCCGGAAAAACAGATCAGGAAAAAATTGAGAATAGGAATAAAAAGAGGAGTGATTTGATTTTCCAATATGAAAAGAAGACCGGCTTAACATGCAGAGTAATTACACTTTATAACGGAAGAAAATTCTCTCTTTACGGATATAAAAGATACACCGACATACGTCTTGTAATGGTTCCGGATTTTCAGATAGCCGCCACCGGCTGGGATTGGGATAACTTCACCTATCCCCGCTACGAACTCGACTTTGCATTCTACCGCGCTTATGATGAAAACGGCAATCCCGTAAAAGTAAAAGACCACTTTACCTGGAGTAAAAGCGGTGCAAGTGAAGGTGAATTAATTTTTACAGTAGGCAGACCAGGCAATACGGATAGATTATTATCCGTAGCTGAATTGGAATTCCTTCGGGATAAAAGATATCCTTACACCTTATTGATGTACAACGAGGTGTATAAAGTATATTATGAATTATTTCAAAAATATACTGATAGAGAATCTGAGCTGTTAAATTCAGTAATGCGGTGGGGAAATGCTAGAAAGTCATATGCAGGAAGTCTGCTGGGATTGCGCGATCAGTTTATGATGGCGAAGAAAAAAGATTTCGAGAAACAACTTATAGAAGCAGTTAAGAATGATACTGAGTTAAATAAAAAGTATGGACAAATCTGGGAATCGCTTCGGATAGTATCAGAGGAATTGAAAAATATTGCCGATGAATTTTATGCTTATCGGCTGCCTTCTTTTATTCAGCCTGTCTATTCCCGAATAGCGGCAGATGTAGTTAAATATGCCGAACAAATGAGGTTAGCTGAAAGTGAAAGAGAAGATGATTATAAAGGGGATAAGGTCGCCGAAACAGTTAAAAAAATTGTTGACAGAGTGAATCTGAATGATTATGAAAAAGAGCTTAACTTCATATTACTCCGCGCTCAAATTAATTACTTAGTAGGAATTCTCGGCAGTGATAATGAATTGATAAATAAAATGTTTGGCAGTAGAGAAGATGAAAATGCAGTCCAATATATTCTGGATAAATCTTTGCTTACCTCTAAAGAAAGTATTGATATTTTACTAAAGAAAACACCAGACGAAATTCTAAAATCCGAAGATCCGTTTATTTATTTCTTACAAACGACCACACCTAGACGTACTGAGCTTGAAAAATTGGAGCGGGAGGTGAGAAACACTTTGGCAGTCAATAATCAACTGCTGGGCGAGGCTGTTTCTGCCGTTTTCGGCGACATGATCTCTCCCGATGCAACCGGCACTTTAAGGATTTCAGATGGATTAATTAAAGGTTATGAGTATAACGGGACAATTGCACCAGGGAAAACGACTTTCTATGGTTTGTATGACCGTTACATTTCGTTTGGTAAAAAGCTGTATCCATGGGGGCTTCATCCTAGATGGCAGAATCCACCAGCGGAATTTAATCTTGGAACTACGGTCGGTTTTGCATCAACAAATGATATTGTCGGAGGGAATTCCGGAAGTTCTGTAATAAACGCGAAAGGTGAAGTTGTAGGATTAGTGCATGACGGCAATTTGGAAAGTCTGGCTGGCTATTTTATTTTCTTGCCAGAAAATAATAGGTGTGTTGCCTCTGATTCTGAGGGATTGATTGCGGCTCTAAAATACATTTATAAAACCGATAAATTGCTACAAGAAATCCTTACAGGCAAACTCGCAATGAATTAAGATTAAATTGATTTAAATCAAGAAAGCCGCTTAAACAGAGGCTTTTGTATTATTGGACTTTTTCATTGAAGTTTAGTTTTGCATATTTGAGTGTTAGTAAAAAAATACTATCGAACACTTTCGGATTTTAAAATGTGGAAAGAATTTGATTTACCTTACAAACATGTCTGTGAAATTGACAAAGATACTCATTTATGCAAACATTGTTTAAGATCGTTGGATGAAATTGATTCGTGGTTATATTTTAATGAGAATGATAAAAGAGAAGTGTATAAGGCGATTGAGAAAAGAAAAAGTATCTTAAAGGAGTTTGAAGACAAAACACCCCCAGTTTTGGAATGGGTCATTTAGAAAAAGGATACGTACAAGTTTACACGGGCAACGGTAAAGGAAAAACAACCGCTGCGCTCGGTCAAGCCCTCCGTGCAGTAGGCCATGGATTGAAAACCTACATCGCACAATTCATGAAAGATTATCCCTATAACGAGCTTCTTGGTCTAAAATATCTTAGCGAATGGATTACTATTGAACAGTTCTGTGGAGATGACTTTGTACTTAAGAAGGTATCTCCAAGCAAAGACGAAATAAGGAAAGCAAAGGAAGGACTTTCAAAAGCGAAAGGGAAAATGCTGAGCGGTGAATTTGATATAATTATTTTGGATGAAATCTGTGTATCGATTTATTTTAAATTACTCACAGTTGAAGATGTTTTGCCTTTAATTCAAATCAAACCGAAAAATGTTGAGCTTATCTTAACAGGTCGCTATTGCCCGCAAGAGTTAATAGATAAAGCCGACCTTGTTACCGAAATGAAAGAAGTAAAGCACTACTTTCAAAAAGGAGTGTCCGCTAGGAAAGGCATTGAATCGTAATAGAGCCGCTAATTACATTAATTTTCACTAAGGTTTGTTAATATATCAAAAATAATGCGATTAGAATAAATGTTATTTCATTTAGGGGATGGATTAAATCATAATTTTTAATCTTGTAGAATCATCATCGCTCCAATAACCATTATTACCGTGGCAATTGTTTTCTTCAACAGATCATGCTCTTTAAAAATATTTCCTCCTCCTACGGCGGCAAAAAATACCGAAGTTCTTTTGACAGCAAGCACTAAAGCAACCGGTGCGATTTTTACTGCTTCAATTTGTGTATACCTGTAACCTATAGTTAAAACAGCAACGATAATTATCCATAACCAATTTTCTTTTTCGATAGTCTGTAAAATTTGCCTTGGTTTCTTGCTGGTAAATATTGCTATTATTAAAAAGTTGAAAGCAAGAAATATTTGCTGGAATGCCATGAATGTAAATGGAGGTAATTGGAAATCCCTGAGCAACAATTTATCGAGTAGTGATGTAGCAGTAAAAAGAAGCAATGCGAATATAACATAATGATGAAATTTCGATTTTATGAATACCTGGGCAGGCCACCAGAATTTAAATCCCGCTTTTGATTCTAGGATGTATGTTCCTACAAGAAGTATCACCATTCCTATAATTTCATAATTGGTTAATGATTCACCGAGCAGAACAAACGCAAAGAAAGCAACCAATCCCGGTGTTAAAACCATTAATGGAAGGGCTCCGCTGATTTCCATATTTTTTATCGCAAGCATAACACAAAGAAAAGCCAGAGCACCCATGATTGTCTTTCCGTAAAGTATTGCAAGACTAGTAAATGTAAGGGAACCGAAATCAACAACAATGAAAAAGGGGAGAGAAAAAAACATGTTGAAGATTGCCAGGGCAAAAGAGAATTCCAGCGCATCCAGCTTGAACAGGATTTTCTTCTGGGAAATTGCGGCGGTTGCAGATAACAGCGCCGACGTGAAAGCCAATAAAAACCATGTCATATTTTACTCACTGAAGATTATTTAGATTACCACTCCATCTTAATTTTAATGAAGAAATTTCGCCCAGGTTCGATTCGTATTGATCCGCGGTTCGTTGCCAGGTGATTCCGGTAAGCTTTGTTTGTCAAATTTTCTATTCCTGCAAACACCTGAAACTTCGCGAATGAAAAATCAAGCGGAATCGTATTAACATAGATATCAAACGTTGTATAACCCGGAGTCACTTCTTCGCCCGGTGCAACTTTATCTTGCTTCGAAAAGATTGTTGCCGACAAGTCAATGTCAAAGTAATTATAAAAAGTCATTCGCATTCCGAATCTTCCGTTTAGCGGCGGTATTTCTGGAATATCTAAATTATTTCCTGTATCCTCTCCTCTTACGAATGACGTAGTACCGTAAAAAACCGCGTCGTTATAAAAATTGTATTCAAAACTCAAATCGAATCCGTAAAGCCTGGCTTTCCCAACATTATTTTTTACGAAGAGGCTGTCGAATATTTCTTCTTTATCAATTACAAGGTTGTCGAATGTGTTGTAATAAATATTTCCCCTGAAATTAAACTCCGGTTTCCAAATTCTTATTCCTGCGTCGATGAAGAATCCTTTCTCCGGTTTCAATTCCGGATTTCCCAAATAAATCCTTCCGCCTAAATCGATGTATTGAAATCTCTCTTCAAGAGTGGGGGAACGGAAAGAGTAAGCTGTGTTGAATGTTAAGTCGACATCGCTTGAAACCGAGTAAAGGAATCCGAGATTTCCGCTCCATGATACATTATCATTTTCACTCGCAGTAAATGATGCCTGCGGATTGCTCGGTGGAGTATCATTCCTTATCCCGTTTGTAATTATGTATGTTGGATTTAAAACTTCATCGTTTGTAATTTTAATTTGATCAAATCTTCCTCCGAGTGTTACGTTCAATTTATTTTCCATCAGTCTGATTTCATCTTGAGCGAATAAACCGATGCTTCTGTATTTTGAGTATGGAATCGGGGTTTCGCCAATTATTTGATTGTTTGTTCTGATTTCTTTTTCTCTTTTTCCTTTATAACTTCTTTGCCATGTATCGATACCGGCAGAAACAAAATGAGTCTTATCCAAAAGCCAGTTTATCTGCAGCTGGATACCGTCGATATTGTGATCGGCTTGAGTAGTTGTGGTTACACTAGCATTCGGAATAATTTCCACATTGCGTTTAATTAATTGATGAAAATATTTTATCGAAGTATTCACCAATGAAGGAAATAAATTTCTTATTTTATATTCGGCGCTGTACATGAGGCGTTCTTCCATTGGGTATTTTGCAATAGCTGTTTGAGGGAAAGCATCTCCGCCGGGAATTCCGACATCCTTTGCATAAAATCTTTGATAATTTATTTGAAACTCATGATCATCCATCGGAATTATACCTAGCGTAGCCGAGAGATTATTATCATGAAATTGGCTGTTTTCCAAAGTTCCTTCGGGGGTTTCGGTATTGTCCGCAGTACGCATCGTTCCGCTGATTCTTGCGTACCAACTTTCCGACCCGGTATTGATCGAAATATTTCCGATGCCGCCGTTATTTACGGAATTAAAACTGCTTAGCAAGGTTCCGTTCACATGGAATGAATCGTTGTAAAATCCCCCCTTGGTTTTGATATTTACAACACCACCCATCGCACCTGAACCATACAAAGACGAAACTCCCCCTTTAATTACCTCAATTCTCTCGATATCGTTTACATCAATCAATGATAAACCGGCGGCAATATTTGTTGCAGTCTCAATTCTGTTTCCGTCTACGAGCGTAACGATGTTTTGCCTGCTCAACCCGCGTATGTTTATATGTGTTCCCCAAATTCCGTCACGGGCAAGTGAAACTCCGGCTTCCGATTTAAGCGCATCCGAAGTTGTAAGGTAAGTTTTTTGCTCCAACTGTTTTGTATTTAATACTTCTATCGGCAAAGGAATGTCTTTGATTAATCTTTCCGATTTAGTACTGACAACTTTTACTTCGCCCAGAGTTATAGGTGATATGTATAGCTTGACATTCCACTCTTTTGTAATATTATCTTCAACTGAAAACTCTATTCTCTCAGTTTTATATCCGATGTGTGAAATTATCAATGTGTAACTTCCGATCGGTATCTTATTGATGATATATTTGCCGGATAAATTTGTTGTGGTATTCAAATATGTTCCGGCAACGGAAATGTTTGCACCTGTCAATTTCTCTTGTGTTACCGCATCGGTTATTTGACCAGTCAAATTTCCTAATTGAGCTAACATTATATTAGTCATAGCAATCAGTATTATTATAAGCACTCTCATCTATACTCCTATATCTTTAACGTTGTCGATTTTACTTTAACTGAGTTGATTTGCCCCAGCTTTCCACTCATAGCCCCGAGTTCATCGTTGGTTAATGTGACGATAATAAATATTACAGCAATATTATTATTCGGGATGGGATAGCCTATTCGGAGATGAATGCTCTCTGCGTATTCGTGAAGAAGTTCTCCAACCTTGTTGAAAGCAGTGTCCCTATTATAGATTGTGATTGTTATGGTGTGATATTTTTTTTCCATAAAAAATCCCCATCTCTATTAAGGGGATGGGGATAAAACGGACAGCAGAAAATTTTTATTTTACCTTTCCCATCCCTCAATGTTAGAAATAATTCCTCCATCACAGGATGAAAAACAATTTTTGATTATCCTTTCCGATACCTAAAAAATCTTAGTATCGGAACGGATATTTCACTTCATTATATAAAAATGAACATTCGCATCTGAAAAACTAATTTACAGTCCTGACATTAGCAAGAACTCTTGAAATTTTCATTTAATAATTCATCAAATATTATGAAAAATGAGCCTAGATGTCAGTATTATGCTAAAACAGGGAAGTAAAAAGTCTAACTAGGAGGACTAAAATTATTGCTACAGCCGTTGTTAGCAATGTAATTAAGAGAGCTCTTTTCCAATTCAATTCTCTCCCAAGAGCAGCAAAAGTTGCCAGGCAGGGGATGTAAAATGTGATGAAAATTGTAAAGTTGAAGAGTTGAGTTTCTGTCATTACGCTGATCAAGTTTTCGGTTCCCATTGTAGTGACAAGTAAAACTAGAGCAAGTTCTTTTCTCATTATGCCGAAAAGGAGAATAACACCTACTGCTGCAGGAAGTCCTAAGACTGTAACCGTTAAGGGAGACAATAGATTATTGATTCCACCGGATAGATTATAGAAATCTATAATTTCTAAAATAATACTTCCTACAATCAGCAAAGGCCATGCAATTATTATGAACTCTTTTAATCTGAACCATGACTTCTTTAGTAAAACAACTATTCCGGGAAAATGATACTTAGGCATTTCGAGAATTAGGCCCGGACTTACTTCGGGCATAACTTTAGACATAATCTTTCCGGTTATTCCAATTATTATCAGGTTTAGAACATATATTGCAATCGCAGCTTTCATAGAAATGAAGATTCCAACTATGCCGAAGATGATAGTCATCCTGGCGGAACAGGGTATCAAAGTTGCGAGTGTTGCTGTGATTAATCTATCGCGCGGCGATTGCAAAATTCTTGTGGCCAATATACCCGGCACCGTACAGCCATAACCTAAAATAAGTGGAACAACCGACAATCCATGCAGACCGATATGGTGCATTAAGTTATCTATTAGATAAGCTATGCGCGCTAAGTAACCCGAGTCTTCCAAAAGAGAAAGAAATAAGAAAAAAGGCAAAAGGTAAGGAATTACTATTCCGATTCCGCCTCCGAAGCCGGTTATAAATCCGTCGATAATAGAATGTACAACAGAATTTTCACTGAAAAACGAGCTAAAATAATTAGATAAGTTTTTGAAGTTGTTCAAAAAAATGGGTTCAAAAAAATTTCCTACGGAGAAAATAGCCCAGAATACAAGTGAAAGGATACCAAACATAATTACATAACCCAAAAGTGGATGCATTAAAAAATCATCGATCTTGTTGCGAATATCTTTTCTAACCTGATGACCGACGGTCGAAACCTTTTCGAATAACTCAAACGCAAGTGTATGCCTTATTGATGAAATTTGAAATTCAGAATCCTGCCCTGTCTTTTGCTCGTATGATTTTATACTTTTTTCAATCTTATCCCAATCGGTTTTATTAATACATTTTACGAAACGGGATTTAATTGCGGAATCTTTTTCAATTAGTTTTATACCTATGAAACGGGAGTCCCATTTATCAACAAGATCTGTTTGCTTGATTATCTTATCTAGAGATGTTAATAGCTCTTCGGTTTCCTGAGAATATTTCAATATTTTTGGTTTGATCTTGAGGTTCGCTGCATAGTAAGCTTTATTAAACAATTCAAAAACCCCCGTACCTTTCTTACCGATAGTCTTAATGACCGGTACACCAAGAAGCTCGGAAAGTTTTTCTGTATTTATTTCAATTCCTTTCCGTTCGGCTTCATCAATCATATTAAGAGCAATGATCATTGGTTTGCGGAGTTCCATTAGCTGTAGTGTGAATTCGAGGCTGCGCGATAGAACCGAAGCGTCGATGACATTAATAAAAACATAGTCGCCAGTTTTGTTAGATATATATTCCGAAGCCAGTGATTCAGCTTCAACTGAGTTTTGCAGGGAGTATGTACCGGGGATATCTAGAATATCTATTGTGTGGTTTTCAAGTGTGATTTTTCCACGATTGTATTTTACCGTAGCTCCTGGAAAATTAGATGTGGATGCTTTGTAGCCAACGACTTCATTAAATATCGTGCTTTTGCCGGAGTTGGGTTGTCCGACAAGAATAAACTCCAATGTCAGATTCCTTCGGCTAAGATTTTTTGTGCGAGTCCGTGACCGATCGCTATTTCGGTGTTTTCATATAGTACGATGATTGGACCTCTTAAGGAAGATATTCTTTTTATTTCAATAATATCTCCAACCGATAAACCGATGTTCATTAAATTTCTTTTTGCGCCGTAACCGGCAGAGATATCGGCAATCCTAACTTTACTTCCTTTTTTAAAATCTGTTAAATTGCACATTTAAAATATTTTATAAGATTGTATGTCCTAATATAAGTAAATAAAGAAATATCACCAATCTCGTTTGACTTATTACTAGTTAATTTGGTTAAATAAAGTGGTAAATCTTTATTTCATTGGTATTCGTTCCAAAGCCATTTCTACTATCATCTTTAACGTTCGTCTGTATGAGTATCCCGCATTTTTAGCTGATCGCATAAAGCCGGCGTCTTCGGTTAAATCGGGATTTGGATTTACTTCGAGTACATATAATTTTTTATCTTTGGATAAACGCATATCAACACGTGCATAGTCTCGGCAGCCCATAGTTTTAAAACACTCGATAGCAATGTTTTCTGCCTCCTCTTTAATTTTCTTAGGCAGTTTTGCAGGGCATATCGGTATTGTTTTATGATATGCCTCGTGAAGCGGATCCCACTTTGCCTGATAGCTGACGATGTTGTAGAGATTTTCAGGCATCTTTGAGAAGTCGATCTCACTTATCGGGAGTACTTTTAATCTTTTATGACCGAATACTGCGATGTTCAATTCTCGTCCTCTAATATATTCCTCAACTAAAACCGGCTGCTGGAAATATTGGATTACGTATTCGATTCTATTTTTCAATTGTTTATGGTTTTTTACGACGGACTCATTCTCAATCCCAACGCTTGCATCTTCAAAGCTGGGCTTTACAATCAATGGATATCTTAATCCGAGGCGGTAAACCTTCTGCGGCTTCTTGATATATTTATATCTTGCGGTTCTGATACCCTTTGAGCTCAGTATACGTTTGGTTAGAGTTTTATTCTGACAGGTGCCCAAAGCCAAAGCTGGAGCGCCGGTATAGGGTATTTTCATGAGATCCAAAAGACCGGCAAATGCCATCTCAAGATTAGGTTTATCTTTGTAGATTTCGACCAAGTTGAAGACCACATCGGGTTTGTTCTTTTCATAATCTCTAAGGAATATGTTAACATTATCAAGAATATTGAGAATATAGGCCTCAAAGCCAACTTTTCTAAGGCTTTTGGCAAGGGTTTCATATTCGGCGATTGGGTCGCTCTGGGTGATATCGAAATAGGGTTTGAATCCCAGATCTTTCGGCATCTCGGTCTGGTATTCGTCCATAATTTCCGGGTAAGCTTCGTTAAATACCACTGCTACTTTCATAAATGTGACCTCCATTAATTTCAAAAGTAAATAAAATTGTAATGGTTTTCAAAAGTTTTGTTATATTGTGCACTAGTAATTTTTCGACGTAGATTGATAAGATGAGTTTCTACCCACAACCAGATAAATACCGCTGCGGACCCTTTGCATTAAAGCACGCATTGGTTATGCTCGGTGTATTTAAACATGAAGATGAAATTGCTGAAATTTCCGGCAGCGATTGGTGGGCAGGCACAGATGAAATCGGTTTGTCGAAAGCAGCAAGATATTTCAAGTGTAAAATGAAATATATCCAATCCAGCAATCCAAATGACGCACGCCGCGCATTGAATGAAGAATTAAAGAAAGAAAGACCCTGTATTCTAAGCGTTAACGACTGGGAACATTGGATAACAGTTGTAAATTACAGCCGAGGATTTTATGTGGTGATAGATAGCGAAGATGATAAAGTTATTTCTATTCAAACCGGTGGTCAGTTAATCAGACAATGGAAATATAAAGATAGAACTCAAGGTTTTACCAGCTACGATGGTTACGCACTTTATCCTAAATTCAGAGTTTATACCAAAGCAAAATTTACACTTAGAGCGGCGCGCTCGTTGATGTATAATAAAAATCATAATCTTTCGATTAAATGGGATCAGTATTTTAACGATCTGTTGAGTATAAGCAAACCGCGTACAAAACTCTCAATCAATTTTATTACGTTTTCGGAATTCTTGAGGCGGAACGAAGAAAACCTTGTAAAAAAAGTCGCCAACTGGCATGGCGAACCCACATATAACGAACTGAGAAAAATTTTGAATAATATGGAGTTTGTTGCCAACGTATACGATCTTATCATACCTTTTGATGATGAAAAAAAAGCCCTCATCGATGTTACATCTATACTTGCCATGTATGCATGCGGTAAATACGGAATGGTTCCTATCTATTAGAAAAAATCTTTGGAAAATATCATGATAAATACTGTAAAAAGACATCCGAACATTTTACAGCGTGAAAGAACCGTATTATTAATAATTGATATTCAAGAGAGAATACTTGATGTTATTCACCAGTATGAAAGAGTAATCGAAAACACGTTGAAGCTAATCCGCGGGATGAAAATTCTTAATATACCTATCTATTATACTGAACAGTATCCCAAAGGCCTGGGACCAACAGCGGATGTTCTTAAAAGTGAGTTAGGTGAATCGAATGCAATCCAGAAAATGAGTTTCAGTTGTTATGCTGCAGGTGATTTGTTCGATGAATTTAAAAAGAAAAATATAGAAACCGTTATTGTATGTGGAATAGAATCTCATGTCTGTGTGCTTCAGACCGTGTTGGATCTAATTGCGAATGGATTTAAAGTTCATCTTGCAACTGATGCGGTTTCTTCACGCAGAATATCGGATTATGAAATTGCAGTAAATAGAATGCGCTCAAACGGAGCCGAGATCACCACGACCGAATCAATTTTATTTGAGATTTTGAATGTTTGCGGTACTGATGAATTTAAAGCAATCTCAAAAATCGTTAAGTAAATTTTCAGAACTTTTTTAGCCGTATTTCTTAGGATACTCGAAGGAAATAATCTTACCCGATTCCGGCTGCACCAATCTCCAAGAACCAGTATCAAACTCAATCGTTACGATGCCACATGTAGGAATATTATCGATGCGCTTATCCCCTAGATAATTTGCAAAATAAGTGAGATCAGGATTGTGACCGATCAACATTACGGTATTATATTTTTCCGAAAGACTTTTTATTATTTCAAACAAGTGAAGCGAATCAGCTTCGTAAATTGATTTATCGATTATGATTTGATCAATCCTATATCCAATTTTCTCGGAAATATTTTTTGCTGTATCAACAGCCCTAACAGCCGCGCTTGATATAATTAAATCCGGCTTTATACCTTGTTCGTTCAGCAATTTCCCCATAAACGGTGCATCCCGTTTCCCTCTTTTATTTAAAGGTCTTTCGAAATCCGTTAAGCCTGTATCTTTCCAGTTCGATTTAGCGTGACGTGTTAAATATAGTCTTTTCATCTATACATCCTAAGCGAGAGAAGATATGATAAATTGTAATTAAGAGATAGTAGAAGTGAAGCATATTTTTTTATGCGTCAATATTTCAAAATTTTTTTAAGCCTATTTCTCATCTTAAGAATATTATTTTTCTTTTCCTCATTGAATGATTTGCGTGCATAGTCGGTAAAAAACTTTTGACTAGTAAAAAAGTTGATACTCTTTCTCAGCCATGTAGATTCCGTAAATGTCTTTCCGAGAAGCGTTTCGAGTTCTATTTTGAAGAGCTCATTCTTACTGAAAAATTCTTTTGTACCGATATGATGAAGGTCGGCATCACAGATAACATTTTCCAATAGGTTTGTAGGATTTTGCGGGACTTTTGTAGCCAGAATACAATTGACAACCTTTTCGATCTTTTCTTTTGGATATTGATTTTTTCTTAAAAATTTGACGGCAAGATCGGCACTTTTATTTTCATGGCCAACATCCGTTTCAATGTGCCCGAGATCGTGAAACCAGCCGGCTATTTGAACAATTTCAAGCTCCGAATCCGTTAGTCCGGAAGCTTTTCCTATCACTTTACATGCTTTCGCCACATTTTTTGTATGATCAAGACCATGATATACTTTTTCATTTGGACCTTTTTTTTTGAAAGTTTCGATCACATATTCTTGAACTTTCAGCAATGTTGTTTTACCAGGCATCCGTTTTCCAAAATTTAGAAAATGAGCAGAGACTTATCTCATATTTACGCACTTGAACGTTATTTCTCGGATGGTCAAAATAATGGTTGAAATGACGTTCAATTACGTTGGAAATTAAGGAAATGATAGGATATTCACAATTACATAAATCAAGTTAAGCCAATGAAGTATAATTTAAATTTCCCTTCATTTCTTTGTTATTGAACCGCCGAAACTTTTTCTGCAAGAATTTATCAGATTAACAGTATGATTTGAAATATTTTCCGTATCTGATAATATCCCCAGGAAAAGTAGGCTACCGCGGGAAGTAGAACTTCCTTTCTTTATTCTCTCAAGTTGATTTTCGTCAAGTTTCTCCAGGAGCTGATAGAATTCCTTCGTTCTTTTCTCAAAGTCGGTCAGATTGCTGAAATCCTTAGAAGCCAAAATTTTCTCGGCATTTCTAACTTGCAGTATTAGAATTTTTTCCAATTCCTTTAGATCTTCTATTTCCTTTAGCGACGGTTTTTTATGGTTGTTGTCTACATGATCGAAGCAGCGCTGTGAGATATTTCTTAAGCTGGAATACATTTCCTGTATAGAAGAAATGATTTTACCGTATCTTCTTTCTCCCTTCAAATTATCTTCGTGTAATAATTTTACCGCATGAAAGATATCGGATACAAGTAGCGTAGATTGTTTCTTTAATTTCTTGGAATCTTTTTTTATTCTTCTCAATTTAACTCTGTCTTCTTTATAAAGACTGTTCAAAGTATCACTGAACGATTTTGAGATTGAGTTCAAATATTTTTGAACTTCCAACATCCAAGCTAGTAATGCATCGGATCCATTTGTTGCGACTTGAATTTTACTTTTTTCTAATTCTTCTTCTTCTTTTTCCATAACACGGTGAAAAACATGTGTTTTAAAGATAAAATATCCAGCTAACAAACAGAGGATGATAATTGCTATAAGATGACCATAATAGATTACTATCGCTAAGATTATTGAAATTGTCAAAGCCATAAAAGCGGTGAAGAACCATCCGCCTATCACAGTGATAACACCGTTCACACGATAGACGGCGCTTTCACGTCCCCAAGATTTGTCTGAAAGCGATGTTCCCATTGCTACCATAAATGTAACATAAGTTGTTGATAATGGAAGTTTGAGGGATGTAGCAAATGAAATTAGAGCACTGGCTACTGTAAGATTAACTGTTGCTCTTAATAAATCAAATAACGGTGCTGGTTCATTTTTCTCTTTTATAGGTCTATAAGCACTTGGGTCTAATCTTTTATTGATATATTTTTTCACAATATCGGGTATAATTTTTTGAATTATTTCTAAAAGAGATATATTCATTCTTACAAGAGTCCTAGAAAAGAAAGAAGATTCAAATCTTTCAAAACCTTCCGCCTGGCGTCCAAGATAAAGTTCGGTTTTAGTTACAGTTCTGGCTTTTCGTGAAAACCATAGAGTAACAATCATGATTAAACCGGCTAAAAGAAGGACAAAAGTTCTTGTTTGTACCGGATCTCGTAGTGCCTCCATCATCAAGTCGGAAGGATTAACACTATTCACAGCAATATTGTATGCACTTAAGCCGGCAAGAGGAACACCGATGAAATTGACTAGGTCATTGGCGGCAAAAGAAAGAGCTATTGCGAATGTCCCTATAAGAACGATTATCCGAAGTATATTAACACGAGTGAATGAAATAAGTAACTGAAAGACAACGGCAGAAAAAAGAAAACAATATAGCAGCAATAATTCTGTGTTTTTCTCTATCCATTCGATATTTTCTTCAGATAAAAATGATGTACCTTTTGCACCTTTGATTAGAATAAAGTATGAAATTAGAGTTAAGCATATAGAACCCCAAACGGCACCGTATCTTTTAATTCTTTTATTATAATCGAATGTGAATATTAATCTTGTTATAAACTGAAAAAACGCACCGACCGAAAATGCGATTATAACCGAAAGAAGAATACCCGAAATAATCGCAGTAGCTTTACCGATGTTTATATATTTTGCGAGATCGGAGATATTGTCTGTGGTATTGTAGATTTTAATAATAGAAAGAGCAATTCCCGCTCCCAATAGTGAAAAAACTATAGATACAGTCGTTGATGTTGGTAATCCGAATGTATTGTAAAGATCAAGAAGAATAAGAATTGTCAACATAACGGAAAGGAAAATCATCATGATTTCCGGGAATGTGAATTGCTCGGGATTAAATATTCCCTTCCTCGCAACCTCCATCAAACCGCTTGAAAATGTTGTCCCAATAAGAATTCCCACACTAGCAGTTATAATTATTATGTAACGCGGAGCTGCTTTGGAACCAACTGCAGAGTTTAGAAAATTTACCGCATCATTACTTACTCCAACACTTAAATCGGATATAGCAAGTATGATAAGGACAACTAGAATAAATAAATATAATTCCATAAATAATCCGGTTTTTCAGGTGAGATGAAAATCTAATTGGTAATTTTATGATAATTATTTTTTATGACAAAATTATTTTTTAAAAAAATTAAATAACCTCCGTAAAAGACGAGCAATACTCTCTTTATGGTCAAATAATGTTGATTTCCATTCTAATCGGTGTTTTGTTTATCGACTGAAAATTCTAATTTTAGGTAAGAAATAACATTTTTTGATATTTAACCGAATATAATGAAGATAAAAAACAAGTATGCTGTATTAACAGGGATTGCAACTGCGTTAATTGTGATTATCCTCATAAGAGAAATTTTTCAAGCTGGTACAGCTTACTTCCTGGGCGCTGAGGAGATATCTTTTAAAATTTCCGGTTTGGAATTTTTTTGTTCGTTTACAATTACCGAAAATCAAAGCACACTTTCATACATTTTAATTTTTATAAGTCCGATACTTTTTATTTTCATAGCACTGGAGATAGGAATAAGAGTATTGCAAAAGACAGTCTTAGGATTTTACCGGTATGCAGCTATTGTATTTCAATTATTGCTCATAGGTTTTCTGATAATAAATATTTTTTACGGTGCTGTAACCGTTGTTCTTAAGATGGAAGGAAATGATTGGAATCGTCTGGTTTATTATCTTGATCTATCGTATGAGGGAGGAATTATTTTCATGTTTTTAGTTATTATTATTTTTGCGGCATACTTAAACTTGTCGATTAAAAGAGTAATTGGTTATATCAACGCTTAATAAATGGGGAATTTATGGTTTCATTGAAAAACAAAATTGTTTTTATAACCGGTACAACATCCGGAATCGGTAGAGCGTGTGCTTATGCTTTTGCCCGGGAAGGAGCAAATCTTATAATTTCCGCACGAAGGATCGAACGTCTTAAGGAAATAGCGGAGGACATAAAAAATAAATTCGGAGTGAAAGTTTTTGCATTTCAACTGGATGTGAGAAACCGGGATGAAGTACAAAAGACAATCGAATCGTTGCCTGAAGGGTGGAAGAAAATAGATATTCTTGTGAATAATGCGGGCCTCAGCAGAGGTTTGAGCAGGCTTTATGAGGACAATCCCGACGGCTGGGAAGAAATGATAGATACCAATATTAAAGGATTACTTTATGTGACACGACAAATTATACCTGGTATGGTAGAAAGAAAATCCGGTCATGTCATAAATATCGGTTCTACAGCTGGGCATGAAGCATACTCAAAAGGAGCGGTTTATTGTTCAACAAAATTTGCTGTAAATGCAATTACGAAATCTTTAAGAATGGATTTGATTGATACGGGTGTCCGTGTCAGTACGGTCGATCCGGGTTTGGTTGAAACTGAATTCAGTGATGTAAGATTTTACGGCGATAAGGACAAAGCAAAAAATGTTTACAAAGGGATGACTCCGTTAAAGGGTGAAGACATTGCTGACGCTGTAGTATTTTGTGCGACGAGAGCTCCACACGTGAATATACATGAAGTAATCATGACCCCGAGCGTACAGGCATCTGCAACGATGGTACATAGAAAAGAATAGTGGTGTTCTGTTATGCGGAAATGTCAATAGAAGAAAGTTACGTCTCCCGCTCCTTCTCTGATTATTTTTGGTTCAGCATTGCTTAGGTCTATTATACTCGAAGGTTTCCCTTCCAGAGCCCCGGCTGCAAGCATAAGATCAACATGAGCGTTGAAGATGGTTTGTATTTCAAACGGATCGAATAGAATTTCTCCTTTGCGGTTTGTTACGCTTGTACTTACAATCGGATTTCCCAATTCCTTTGCTAGCGTTAAAGCAATATTATGGTTTGGAACTCTAATTCCGACTGTTTTCCTTTTTGATCTCAATTTTTTTGGAACTTCTCTTGCTGCAGGCAAAATAAAAGTGTAAGGTCCAGGGAGTAATTTTTTCATCGCTTTATAAGCGTAATCAGAAACCTTGGCGTATTTAGCAATGTCTTTCAAATCCGGGCAGATGAAGCTGAAAAGTTTTGTGCCGGCTTCATTTTTAATGTCATAGACTCTTTCAAGTGCATCATTGTTGAAAATGTCACATCCGATTCCATATACGGTATCAGTCGGATAAATTATTACTCCGCCGTTCTTCAAAACTTCAACGGCTTTATTTATGTATCTCAATTGCGGAGTGACCGGGTGCAGTTCGTAATATTCCATTTAGAACTTCCTTAAATATGTTAAGAATATTTTTTAAATGGATTTCCTGGAAATGGTGCGGATAGATATATGAAATTAGTACGTTGTCACACTATATAATATAATAGTAGTTTTTAAATTGTCAATAAAATAATTTGTTTTCTAATGGATTTTTTTTGAAAATTGCTTTAAGAATTTAGATTTATGGTAAATGATAAGTTGAAACTGAAAGGTATTTCGCGTCAAGTATTTTTGCTGGGATTGGTAAGTTTTTTCACTGATTTCGCAAGTGAAATGCTTTACCCGATCACACCGATATTTTTAACCGCCGTGCTGGGCGCATCTATGGCAACCGTCGGATTGATCGAAGGAATAGCAGAAGTAACAGCGGGACTTCTGAAAGGATATTTCGGAACACTTTCAGATAAACTCGGTAAGCGCTCGATTTTTGTGGTTATAGGTTACGGTTTATCGGCTTTGGTAAAACCGCTCCCAGGTATTTTTCCTTACGTGTCGACTGTTTTATTTTCCAGAACAACGGATCGAATAGGGAAGGGAATACGCACGGCTCCGCGCGATGCTTTGCTAGCCGCATATTCGGAAGGAAACACCGGCGCCGTATTCGGCTTTCATAGAGGTATGGATACATTCGGCGCTGTGGCCGGACCATTGATTGCTTTGCTTATACTTTTTATTCTGCCGGGAGACTATACTTCGGTTTATCTTATTGCTGCTGTGCCTTCCGTCTTTGCCGTGTATTTTACGCTTCGGGTAAAAGATCCGCTTCGAGAATCATTTGTTAAAAAAGAAAGCCATCTTAAGAAATTTTTGATATCCGCCCCTAAGCAGTATAAGCGTCTTTTAATTCTGCTGACTCTCTTTTCCCTTGTTAACAGCAGCGATGTCTTTTTGATACTTAAGTCGAGAGATATTACTCATTCCGATACAACGGCAATTCTCGGCTATGTCTTTTATAATTTGATATATGCATTGTCTTCTTACCCGATGGGAGTTTTGGCGGATAAATTCGGGAAGAAAAATATTTTCATAATCGGTTTATTTATTTTTTCACTCGTCTATTTCGGATTTGCTCAATTCCAATATTATTTTTTGATGTGGCTGTTGTTCGCGTTTTACGGTATCTATGCCGCTTCAACCGAAGGTGTTACCAAAGCATGGGTTTCAGATCTCATACCGGATGAATTCAGAGGTTCGGCAATTGGACTGCTTACAAGTTTAACAAGTTTTGCCGTGATGACCGGTTCCGTAATTGCCGGTGTGTTGTGGGATAATTTCGGTGCATCGGTTCCGTTTTTGGTTTCGTCTGTAATTAGTTTTATTATCGCAGTTGTTTTGATGTTTTTAAAAAATGATTAAAGGAATGTGGATCAAAAGCCTGTTTCCGTTATTGGTCTTTTTTAGTATTTTTAACCGCATCTTAAGCTTATTTGAGATTTTATGAAGAAGAAAAAATTTGCCGTTGTTGCCGTCAGCGGGGGCATGGACAGTTGTGTTACTGCGGCAATAGCCGGCAGAGAATATAATCTTGCCTTAGCGCATATAAATTACGGACAGCGTACCGAAAACAGAGAGCTGAAAGCATTCCACGATATCGCGGATTTTTATAAAGTTGAGAAGAGATTGGTCATCGGTTTTTCGCATCTGTCAAAAATCGGCGGATCATCTTTGACGGATAAAGATGTCGAAGTCTCGGAAGCCGATTTGAAAAGCAAGAAAATTCCAAGCTCATATGTTCCTTTCCGTAATGCAAATATGCTGTCGGCGTGTGTAAGCTGGGCTGAAGTTATCGGGGCGAGTGCGGTTTTCATAGGCGCTGTGTTCGAAGATTCCAGCGGTTACCCGGATTGCCAGCCGAAATTTTTCAAGGCATTTGAGAAAGTAATAGATTACGGCACCAAACCGGAGACGAAAATATCAATCGAAACGCCTATTATTCATTTGAAGAAATCCGAAATAATCAAAAAAGGATTAAGACTGAAAGCGCCGCTTCACTTGACATGGTCGTGTT
>CAZKNM010000047.1:5200-21367 GCA_964554135.1 uncultured Melioribacteraceae bacterium | reverse complement strand
GGATTTTATAACAGCTACAGTTGGGCTGCAATAAGCAAAGCAACACCATATGTTTTCGGTACGTCTGTCACAGGTAATCAACGTCAGGATTGGATTAATTCAAAATACATAATCATGTGGAGCTGGAATCCTTGCGAGATGCGTGACGGAACAAACAGTGAATTCTTTTTGAAGAAAGCTAAGGAGAACGGTGCGAAGATAATTTGCATCGACCCGCGGATGAGTATGAGTGCAGTAGCCCTTGCCGATGAATGGATTCCTATTCGTCCCGGTACCGACGTAGCGATGATGAGCGCGATGGCTTATGTAATGGTCACCGAAAATTTGTACGATAAAGATTTCGTCAAAAAATATTGTGTGGGCTTTGATAAAACACAAATGCCGAAAGGTGCTGAAGATGCTGAGAGTTACAAGGATTATATTTTAGGTGTTTTGGATGGAGTTCCCAAAACTCCCCAGTGGGCGGAATCAATAACAACCGTACCGAAAGAAACCATTGTTAGAATTGCTAGAAATTATGCTACGATAAAACCGGCAATGCTTTATCAAGGTTATGGAATGCAGCGCCGGGCATATGGTGAACAGGCGGTTATCGGCGGATGTGTTCTCGCTTCTATGACCGGGAACATCGGAATACCCGGCGGATGTGCAAGCGGTCTCGCTCTACAAGCGGATGACGGCGGACCGTTTTGGAATGTTTTCCCTACAAGTACAAATTCGGTTAAAGCACGCATCCCTACGTTTCTTTGGACGGAAGCTGTGTTACGGGGAAAGGAAATGACATCCAAAGAAGGTGTTACAGGAGTTGATAAGCTTGATAATAATATAAAATTGATTTATGCAGTAGCGACAAATGCATTAATAAACCAGCACGCAAATGTAAATCGAACAGCAAAAATTATGGCAGATGAAAATCTTGTCGAATTCATTGTTGTGCACGAACAGTTTTTAACTTCCACAGCAAAGTTTACCGATATACTTTTACCAGTCTGCACACAATTTGAAGTGTACGGTTTGGAAGATGGCTGGAAGTATGGAGATGAGGTTATTCTAATGCCGAAAATTGTTGAACCTTACTATGAAACCAAAAGCGATTATCAAATTTGTTCGGAAGTCGCAGAGCGTTTAGGAATTAAAAAAGAATATACCGAGGGGAGAAGCGAGCGCGATTGGATTGAATGGTCGCTTGAACAATATCGGCAGACGAGATTTCCCGACGTTCCTTCTCTTGACAAATTTGAAAAATCAAATACAGGTGTATACTCTCTCCCGATAACAAAACCCAAAATAGCCTTTGAGGATTTTAGGAAGGATCCGGTTAAAAATAGATTAAACACACCTTCGGGTAAAATAGAAATATTTTCAAAAACACTTTATGATATGAACAATCCGGAATTCATTCCACCGATTCCAAAATATTTGCAGGAGTGGGAAAGTCCTTTTGGTTCAGAAGCAGAAAAGTATCCTCTTCAAGCTGTCGGTCATCATTACATGTCACGTGTTCATTCAACACACGATAATAACGATTGGACAAATGAAGCTTTCCCGCAGCGCGTTTTTATCAATCCGATCGATGCGGAAAAACGGGGAATTGATGATGGAGATGAAGTAAAGATATTTAACGGCAGAGGTGTAATGATTATTCCTTGCCGCGTTACAAAAAAAATAATGCCCGGGGTTATAGATATTCCGCAGGGGGCATGGTGGATGCCGGATGAGAATGGAATAGACAGACGCGGATGTGTTAATGTTTTAACTTCCGAAAAATGGACTCCTCTTGCTTTTGGAAATGCACAGCACACAATTATGGTACAAGTAGAAAGAGTATAGGAATCACAATGAAGAAGCAATACGCATTTTATTTTGATTCGAATAATTGCTCGGGTTGTAAAACTTGTCAAGTTGCATGTAAAGATAAGAACAATCTTCCGGTTGGAGTTCTATGGCGCAGAATTTATGAAGTAAACGGAGGGGATTGGATACGATCGGAGAATACATTAGTACCGCAGTTAGTGGCATATAATATTTCTATGTCATGCAATCATTGTGAAGATCCGATTTGTGTTAAAAATTGTCCTACTACTGCTCTGTATAAGAATAAAGACGGTCTGGTTTTAATTGACGAAAACAAATGCGCAGGTTGCAGATATTGTGAATGGTCATGTCCTTATGGTTCGCCTCAATATGATGAAGAAAAAGGGATAATGACCAAGTGTGATTTTTGTTATGATTATCTAAAAGATGGAAAGTCACCCGCATGTGTGGATGCATGTCCAATGCGTGTTCTCGATTTTGGTGAATTCAAAGAACTGCAGAAAAAGTATAGTGGGATTAGAGATATAAATCCATTACCTTCATCGCAAGTTACGAATCCGGCGATTATAATTAAACCGCATCGAAATGTAACCGGAATGAAAGATATTAAAGTCAAAGTGGTAAATAAAGAAGAGGTCTGATATGGATTTTGCTGATTTGATACTTGTTGCTTTTACGATTTTAGCTCAGATGTCGGTAGGTGCTTTCATCATTTATAATACAATGCAAACCGTCTTTGTAAAAAAGTATGGAATGGAATTGTTAAAGATATCACTTGATAAATTATTATTCTCAATCATAATTCTTATTGCTATCTCAATTGTGATTTCATTTTTTCATTTAGGGAATCCTTTTAATGCTATCTATGTATTAAATAATTTATCTACTTCATGGTTAAGCCGTGAGATTTTGTTTTTACTTTTATTCTTTTGTAGTGTCGGGATATTTTCTTTACTAAATCGGAATAATTTAGTTAATCGACTTGTATTAAGTTTCATTGCTTGGATCACAGCAGTTATAGGAATATTATTAATTTTTTCGATGTCGCGTGTTTATATGTTGTTAACCATACCAACATGGGAAACTTTATTAACTCCGTTATCTTTTTTCGTTACGACTATATTATTGGGTTTTTTATTTTCTTTTGGAATTGTATTAAGCTTTAAACAAGAAATTGAAGATAATATTTCAACTTATCATGGAACGGTATTTAAAAAATATTCAAAATATTCAGCTGTCATCATTTCGATGTTAGTAATAAGTGGAGTTGTTTTAAATTTCATGCAGTCATATAAATTTATATTACTGCAAAAATATCTTGAATTTGAGAATGTGTCTTTCCTTGGCGGGATTTCCTGGATTTTACAGATTAGAATAGTCCTAGCTTTTAGCGGTTTAGGATTGATGATTTATACGATAAATAAATCGATGACGAAAGGATTTTATTCGTCTAAAGATAAAATGTATATGGTTTTCATTCTCATTTTTTTGTCGGAAGTTTTAGGCCGCATATTTTTTTACTCCATTTATCATCGTGGAGGGATATAATAATGGGCAATCTCTGAATTTACTTCATATGCACAGAAAGGGATTCTATAATCTAATCTGAATTTTTTTAGAAATTCCATGCAACATTTTCATAGAAATTTTAGTCTAATATTCAGCACAAAACAAGAAATAAGACGTCTTAATAAATGAACAAGAAAATATGAATGGTGATATTATGAGTCTGAAAGATATTTTGGAGAAAATCGTTTCTACGAAGGAATCAGTTTTGCTGGCTGATAACAGCCAAGATTGGGAGGCTGATATATTGCTCACGAATCTTTCCGCTCCAAGGCTGGCTACCAGAGCATACATGCAGCCGGGTCTTTACATTGCAGAGGTTAACGAAAAAGGTTATTTGGGGAGAGTTTTATATAAGATAAAACAAAAATGACAGTAATACATTCAAGAAATTTATATGAACCTGTTTAATGATTCTTGAATCTTCTTTTCTCTTTATTACCTTTTATTTACCTGCATAATTTAATCCGTGTATAAACTTTTGAAAGCAAAATCTTGACAACAATTTACAGTAAAAAATTATATCGGATAAAAATGTCTTGACATTATATTCAAAAAGATATAGGTTTATAAAAAAAGAAAACGGATTAATTACTGAATCCAACTCCGGTAACAAGAATTAATGCACGAATATAAATTTAATCAAGATCCTATCGTAGCGAATTTTTCCAAAGGGAAAGAGATTGAAATTCTATTAAAAGAAATCTTTAATTTTCTATATATACCATTCTTAAGTTCCTCTTATCTCAAATACCATATATGTTGTACTAATAACAATCTTTTGGTTCATAATAATCTATTTGGATTTTACTATAATAAGTTCATTTAAAACAGAATGAATACAAATACTTATTTTAAAGTATTTGAATAGAGTTTGTTAAGAGATTATACTTATACTGAAAAACACATAATAAATTATATTACTTAGGCAATAGGGAGTTGTTTGATGAAACTATGGCGCACTCCACTGGACGCTGATACAATTCAACGTCCCGAAGGAACAATCAATATTATTATTGAAAGATGCAAAGGTTGCTGTTTTTGTATTGAATATTGTCCTAAAGATGTATTAATGATGTCGGAAAGCTTTAACAAGAAAGGTTATCACTATCCGGCAATTGTAAAAGAAGGAATGTGTGTAAACTGCAACCTCTGTGCGAATATTTGTCCGGAATTTGCAATATACTCACTTGAAATCGGGCATGAAGAATCCAAAGAGCCTGAGAAAAAAGCGGAGAAGAAAAAATGAAAAATGAAGAATCGGGTGTAATGGCCGGAAAGTTTTTTATGAGCGGTGATACTGCTATTGCAGAAGGAGGTCTAGCTGCCGGATGTCGTTTCTTTGCCGGTTATCCGATAACTCCCGCAACAGAGATAACGGAAAGAATGGCGGAAAGACTACCAAAGCTCGAAGGTGGAATTTACATTCAAATGGAAGATGAAATTGCTTCAATGAATGCAATCCTTGGTGCCGCTTGGGGTGGAATGAAATCAATGACCTCTACATCCGGACCGGGATTTAGTTTAATGATGGAGAATCTTGGTTTAGGTGTTATGCTTGAAACCCCATGTGTACTTGTTAACGTACAGCGTGGAGGTCCATCGACAGGTCTACCTACATTGGTTGGTCAGCAAGACATGATGCAGGCACGGTGGGGCTCGCATGGCGATTATGAAATAATAGCATTATGTCCAAGTTCCGTTCAGGAATGTTTCGATTTAACCATCCAAGCATTTAACTTTGCAGAAGCTTACCGTGTACCCACCTTAGTTATGGCTGATGAAACAATCGGTCATATGTTTGAGAGGCTTGTTATCCCTCCAGCTGATAAAATCAAGTTAGTAAACAGACCACGTCCTAAAACCAAAACTAAAAACCATCTGCCTTATAAAACAAACGGAACATTAATCCCCGAGATGGGACATGCCGGTGAAGGTTATCGGCTCCATGTTACCGGGTTAACCCATGATGAAAGGGGATACCCTGCCGTCAATCCTGAGATGCAGCATAAAATGATTCCAAGATTAGTGGACAAAATAAAACAGAATGCTTCGAAGATTTACATGTATGAAGAGAAGAATATCGAAGATGCCGAGATTATACTCCTTTCATACGGCGGATCTGCCCGTATCGCTCAATGGACGATGGAACAATTGAGAGCAAAGGGGCAGAAAGTCGGATTCTTTAGATTAATTACTGCATGGCCTTTTCCTGAAGAAAGAATTCGTGAGATAGCTGCTAAAGTGAAAGGAATTGTTGTTGTTGAAATAAATCTAGGTCAGATGGTTTATGAAGTAGAAAGAGTCGTATGCGGAAGATGCCAAGTTGTATTATGTCCTAATCCAGGCGGACGTGTTCACGAACCGGAAGAGATAATCGAAACTATGAAGGAGATTAAGAAATGACAACGATAACACAAGTTGAAACTCATCCGAAAGATCATCTCCTTAGAGTAGATAGATTTCCTCATATTTGGTGTCCGACGTGCGGTATCGGTACTGCAGTCAATTGTTTTGTGGATGCGGTCGAATCAACGGGAATCCCTATTGAAAAATTTGCCGTAGTTTCCGGTATAGGTTGTACCGGAAGAGTTGCCGGTTATGTTAACATGGATTCTTTCCATACAACTCACGGAAGGGCGATTCCTTTCGCAGTAGGTTTACATCTTGCAAAACCCGATATGAAAGTTATTGTTTTCTCAGGTGACGGCGATCTAACATGCATCGGAGGTAATCATCTTATGCATAATGCAAGAAGAAACGTCGATATAACTGTTATATGTGTCAATAACTTTATTTACGGGATGACGGGCGGTCAATTAGCACCGACAACTCCGCAGAACGCACGTACTTCAACATCTCCATATGGTAATTTTGAATATACTTTAAATGTTCCTCATCTTGTGGCAGCTTGCGGTGCAACTTATGTTGCAAGATGGACGGTTTTGCACATCAAGCGATTAACCAGAGCTATGAAAGAAGCAATACTTAAACCCGGCTTTTCATTTGTGGAAGTTGTTGCACCCTGTTCAACATTATACGCTCGTAAAAACCGCCTCGGAACGGGGAAAGACCTTCTGAATTTTTATCATGATAATTGTGAAATTAAACATGGTGCACCTTTGGAAGAACTCGATATGAAATATCAGGAAAAAATTATTTGCGGTAAGTTTGTTGACAAAGAAAAACCTACTTTTTATGACCTGTTACTAAAGAAAAAACAGGAGATATCTGAATAATGGATATAAGAGTTAGAATCACAGGATTTGGCGGTCAAGGTGTAATTACCGCCGGTTATATTCTCGGTAACGCTGTTTCCGTTTATGATGATAAACAGGCAGTCTTCACTCAGTCATACGGACCGGAAGCAAGAGGAAGCGCATGCAGTGCTCAAGTTGCAATATCGGATAAACCGATCTTACGCCCGTTCTTTAAACAACATGATATTCTTGTTGCTTTGTCACAGGAAGGCTTTGATAAATATATTGAACAAACGATTGAAGGGGGAACAGTGTTGGTGGATGAAGATCTTGTAGAAGTACATAGCCTTCCTCCAAAGGTTAAGTTTGCTGCAATTCCATCAACTCAGATTGCAGAGAAGACTTTTAATAATAGAATTGTAACCAACATTGTCATGTTAGGATTTCTTACTTCATTTACAAACATAGTCTCTAAAGAAGGAATGCAGGAATCAGTGTTATCTGTTGTACCTAAGAGGACGGTAAAATTGAATACTGATGCTTTAAGTTACGGATTTGATTTCATTCCGGAAAAGAAACCGGTAAAAGAAAAAGTAAAAGCCGATGCTGAATAAATAAAATTTTCCTTTTAATCGGATTAAATAATGGAGAAAGGAGTTTTAGTAATTGGCGGTGGTATTGCAGGAATCCAGGCTTCGTTAGATCTAGCGAATTCCGGATATCAGGTTTACCTTGTTGAAAAAGACCCTGCAATCGGGGGAAGGATGGCTCAGCTCGATAAGACCTTTCCTACGATGGACTGCTCTATATGAATCTTGGGCCCAAAGGCCATGGATGTCGGTCGGCATCCGAATATAGAACTAATAACGATGGCTCAAGTTACTTCATTGAAGGGGAGAGCAGGGGATTTTAAAGCCACCGTTCATTGCAAACCTAGATATGTTAAAGCCGATCTTTGCACCGGCTGCGGTGATTGTACGCGCGCTTGTCCACAGTTAACACGCAACGAATGGGACTTGGGTTTAGCAGCGCGTAAAGCAATTTACCGTCCTTATCCTCAGGCTGTGCTTTCTACTTTTGTTATTGATATAGATTCTTGTCTTAATTCACCTACACATTTTGTGTGTGAACGATGCAGACGGACTTGCAAACGTGATGCAATCGATCATGATATGAGTCCGTTCGATAGGGAAATTGAAGTTGGATCTGTGATTGTTGCGGTAGGTTTCGAAGAGTTTCACCCGCACGTGATGAGGAGTTATGGTTACGGTGTTTGGCAGAATGTGATGACTAGTTTGGAATTTGAACGTCTTCTCAACGCGTCAGGTCCAACTATGGGGCATGTCATCAGACCGTCCGATAGAAAAGTACCGAAGAATTTAGTCTTTGTTCAATGTGTCGGTGCAAGAGGTGAAGGAGGACGTCCGAACTGTTCGCGTTACTGCTGTATGAATGCTGTTAAAGATGCACTCTTGATAAAACAGCACGAACCGGATGTTGAATCCTGTACAATTCTATACACGGATGTACGTGCGTTTGGTAAAGGTTTCGATAGTTTTGTTCAGAGAGCGAACCAAGAAGATTATATTCATTTCATACGCGGACGACCCAGTAAGTTGATGGAAGTTGAAAATGATGATGTAGAAATTTTCGTCGAGGATACTGAACAGCAAAAACAATTACGTTTGAAAGCCGACCTGGTAGTACTGAGCTGTGCCGGTATTCCTAATCCTGAATCGCAGAAGTTAGGAGATGTTTTAGGAATAGATATAAATCAAATCGGATTTTTCAAAACGTCGGCACCGGATAAACCGATCGAAACAAACCGGCAGGGTGTTTTCGTTTGCGGAAGCGCCGGCGGCCCTCAGGTAATTCCCGATTGTGTTGCTCAGGCATCTGCCGCTGCTGCCGAAGCGTCTTTTTATGTTAAAGATTATAAACTCGCAGAACGTAAACCGATAATACCACGCAAAATCGATCCTAACGAAGAACCGCGCATTGGTGTTTTTATCTGTAAGTGTGGTGCCAATATCGGAAGAGTTGTAAAAACAGAAGCTTTAGCCGAAGAAGCAGCTAAGCTCCCTTATGTTGTTTATTCTGGAGTCGAATTATTTGCTTGTGCAGATACCGGGCAAAATTCAATCAAAGAAAAAATAGTTGAACATAATTTAAATAGAGTAATTGTTGCAGCTTGTACACCCCGTACTCATGAACCTGTTTTCCGCAATGCGGTTCTCGAAGCGGGCTTGAATCCGTTTTTATTTGAAATGGCTAACATACGCGACCAGTGCACATGGGTGCATGCAAAGGAAAGAGAGAAAGCTTATGGCAAATCTCTGGATCTAATTCGTATGGCTGCTGCGCGTTCCGTTAAATTAAAACCGCTTGAAGCTGCAGAGGTAGCATTGACTAAACATGTTCTTGTAGTTGGCGGGGGAGTTTCGGGAATGCAAGCCGCTCTTGAACTGGATGCACTTGGAATCGACGTCACTCTTATTGAAGTAACTGAAACATTAGGCGGTAGGGTTAAAAAATTGCATGCAACATTTCCGCAAAGCCTTAATAACAAAAATCCAGCTGATGGCTTGATTGAAAGAATAAATAAATCCAAAGTGAATGTATTACTGAATACTCAAATAAAAGGAATATCGGGTTATCTTGGGAATTTTGAAATTGAATTTGAGGGTTCGGAAGAAAGTAAAAAATTATCACCGTTGAAAGCCGGAGTGATCATTGTTGCTATCGGATCGAGATTGTATCAGCCCGGGGAAGAATGGAAATACGGAAAAGTACCTAATGTTATTACATCGATGGAACTGGAGAGCATTTTTGCCAGCGGTGATGAAAAAGGACAATTGAAAGGTGTAAACAATGCTGTCTTTGTTCAATGTGTTGGTTCGCGCTGTGAAAATGAAGGTTATGCCGGATGTTCACGTTATTGCTGTCCTGCAAGTGTAAAGCAAGCTGTTGAACTAATGGGACATGGAATCAACTCAACTGTTCTTTACCGTGATATGCGAATGGTTGGCCAAGGTGCAGAGGAATTTTATAAAGAAGCTAGAAAGAAGGGAGTTTTATTCTTACGCTATGATCCTAAGAATCCTCCCAAGTTGGAAGGTAAAGATAAAATTTCGAAAGTTCGGATCTTCGATACACTTATGAATAGAAATATAAATGTTCCCGCCGATCTTGTTGTCCTTGCAGTTGGAATGGTGAACGAAAAAGAACATTCCGAAAATTTACGAACGATGTTGAAAGTACCGCGCGGCAGCGACGGTTTCTTCATGGAAAGGCATCCCGAATTAGGACCGGTTGAAACATGTATCGACGGTGTTTATTTATGCGGAACAATTCAAGGACCAAAGGATATTCCGGATTCCCTGACTCAAGCGCAAGCTGCTGCAGGTAAGGTTGCTGAATTGTTGAGCAAAGACAAAATATTGCTTGAACCGATTGTTTGTGAAGTCGATATAGAAAAGTGCCGCAGTTGCGGACAGTGTGTAGAGATATGCGAATACCATGCACCGTCACTTCAAGTTCAGAAAGACGGAACAGTGGCGGCTGTGATAAATAGAGCTCTGTGTAAGGGCTGCGGAACATGCGCTGTCTGGTGTCCAACTAATGCTATTTCAGCCTGTCATTTTACAGATAATCAGATCGGTGCAATGATCACTGCATTATTTGAGGATTATCATATTTATGCCGAAAGCGACTAAAACGGAAACGAAAGGAAAGGCAAAAACGGAAGCGAAAGCAAAGAACGAATCGGAAGTATTTGAACCGAAAGTATTGGTATTTGCCTGTAATTGGTGTTCTTATGCCGGAGCAGATGGTGCTGGTGTAAGCAGGATTTCTTATTCGCCGAATGTAAGGTTGCTGCGTGTAATGTGTTCCGGTAGAGTTCATCCTTCGTTTGTATTAAAAGCATTTGCCGAAGGTTCGGATGGAGTAATGGTTTCGGGATGCCACTTCGGAGATTGCCATTATATGTTCGGCAATTATAAACAAGTCGAGCAATATGATAAATTAAAAGCTATTGTTAAACTCTTGGGATTGGAACCCGAAAGGATTGCTTTAGAGTGGATATCAGCTGCTGAAGGTCCCCGTTTTGCGAAAGTAATGAACGGTTTTGTTGATCAAATTAGGAAATTAGGTCCAAGCCCTTTTGCTAAAACTAACGGTAAGGAGTAGTCGTCATCGAAAGCACAATAAACCTGCGGGATTATAAAGTTTATTCATGTCTTGAATGCGGTAGATGCACTGCGGTATGTCCCGTATCAAGAACTCATAATTTTTCTCCACGCAGAACATTATCGAAGAGTGTATCTCAAGGTATAGAAGGTATGGCTTCCGATGCGTCGGTATGGCGCTGTTTAACATGCCGTATGTGCGAAAATGTTTGTCCTTCTCTTATCCCTTATGCTGCATTGAATAGAAAAGTAAGATCGATTTCTAAACAGTTGGGTGCAGAGCTAACCTGTACTCACGGCGGAATATTCGAACAAATAAGTACTTTGATGACGCGGCAAGGTATTAAACAGGATAGACTGGATTGGGTAACTGACGATATTAAAGTAAACACTGAGAAAGGAGATGTGCTTTTCTTTGTAGGGTGCTCACCTTATTTCGCAGCTTATTTCGGAGAACCTTATGCGGATCATTTGTTGAATTCATTAAGATCTTCTGTCAAGTTCATGAATAAAGTAGGCATAGTTCCGCAAGTTTTACCTAATGAGTTATGCTGTGGGCATGATTTTATTTTAAGAGGTGAGTACGAGTTGTTCAAAGAGCTTGCAGGAAGATTAAGTGAGCAGATAAAAAATTCAAAAGCGAAGACTATAGTTTTCAATTGTCCCGAATGTATGATTACGCTGCGTGATGAATTTCCGAAAGCTGTTGGAAAACTTGATGTTGAGTTGCTGCATATATCCCAATTACTGGTTAATGAAAAAGATAAACTGAAATTTAAACTGAATAAAAGTTCTGCTACATTTCAGGATCCATGCAGACTCGGAAGGTATTCGAATATTTATGATCAGCCAAGGGAGATGATGGCTCTAATACCTGGATTCGAATTGAATGAAATGTATCATAACAAACAAAGAGCGATTTGCTGCGGAAACACGGCATGGGTAGGGTGTGATGCCGGGACGAAAAAAATTCAAAAAATGAGACTTAACGAAGCAGTAAATACTGGCTGTGATACATTGCTTACATCATGCCCGAAATGTTTTATACATCTTACTTGTACCCAAGAGGGTGAAAAAGATACGCCGATAGGTGCATTGAAGATAAAAGATCTTTGGGAATATTTGGCATCATGTCTTGAATAAAGTCGTGAGCTGAATGTTAGGAATAAAAGGAGAAAAATATGTCTGCTGACAATCTGAGAATCGGGGTTTTTGTCTGCGACTGCGGTTTGAATATCGCCGGAACGGTTGATACCGCTGCTGTAACCGAATATGCAAAAACTCTACCCGATGTTGTTTGTGTCGTTCGGAACAAGTACACTTGTGCTGATCCGGGGCAGAACGAGATCAAAAAGGCGGTTGTTGAACATAAGCTCGACCGTGTTGTCGTTGCTTCCTGTTCACCGAGAATGCATGAGCCGACTTTTAGAGGTTGCGTATGGGATGTCGGCATGAATCCATATCTCATGGAGATGGCAAATCTTCGTGAACATTGCAGCTGGGTTCATGTTAACGATAAGGAAGGTGCAACCGAGAAAGCAAAGGATCTTGTAGCAAGCGCAGTTGCCCGGGCTCGTTTCCTCGAAGCACAAGATGAAATGCAGTTACCTGTTACAAAAGCCGCTTTGGTTATCGGCGGGGGTGTAGCAGGAATTGAAGCTGCACTCGATTTGGCTGATGGCGGTCATAAAGTATACCTCGTGGAAAAAGAACCTTCTATAGGAGGTATAATGGCTGCACTGGATAAGACGTACCCGACGATGGACTGTAGCATATGAATTTTGGGCCCGAAGGCCATGGATGTCGGTCGACATCCTAATGTAACACTCCTCACCTACAGCGAAGTCGAAAATGTATCGGGATATGTTGGAAACTTCAAAGTAACGGTTCGCAAAAAAGCTCGTTACGTAGATGAAAATCTCTGCAGCGCTTGCGGTGATTGCGTTAAAGTCTGCCCTTCTATTACACCGGATGAATATCAACAGGGATTATCATCACGCAGAGCAATATATATTCAATATCCACAAGCAGTGCCATCGGCATATGTAATCGATATGAATACATGTCTCGGTACAAATCCTATTGCATGCGGGAAATGTTCCGATGTTTGTGAAAAACATGCGATTGACTATGATATGCAGGATAGATTGATAAATTTAGAAATCGGTACGATAATAGTTGCAACAGGAATGGGCGTATACGATCCAACTGAAATAGAAGAATATGGATATGGTAAATATGCAAATGTGATCACTAGTATGGAATTCGAAAGATTGATTTGTGCCGGCGGTCCGACGGAAGGGCATTTCGTACGTCCAGGTGATAAAAAGAGACCGAAAAGAATCGGATTTATTCAATGTGTCGGTTCTCGTTCTAAAAAATATGGATCGGAATACTGTTCTAACATTTGTTGTATGAATACGGTAAAGGATACATTACTCCTTCGTGATCATTATCCGGATACCGAGAACTATGTTTTTTATATGGATATCAGAGCCTTTGGTAAAGGTTTCGAAGATATGTACATGAGATCGAAAGAAGTAGGAGTAAAATATATCCGCGGTATTCCCGGTGAAATTACAAATAGTTCTGAAACAGGTAATTTAAAAGTTGCCGTTGAAAATACATTAACAGGACAGTTCGAAGAGTATGAATTTGATATGGTTGTTTTATCGGTAGGTGTAAAACCTCAGGATGATTCTCATGTCATCAGAAAACTTCTTACACTTTCAAAAACTTCGGACGGTTTTTTAATGGAAGCGCACCCGAAGTTAAAACCGGTTGACGCTCCAACAAAAGGCGTATTCTTTGCAGGTTGCGTCGAGTCGCCGAAGGACATTAAAGACAGCGTTACGCAGGCAAGTGCTGCTGCTGCACGCGCTCAAATTCTTTTGAATGCAGGCAAGGTTAAGATTGAAGCTATTACTTCGAGAATAGATACCGAATTATGCAAGAAGTGTGGTTTGTGTGCCGGAGTTTGTCCTTATGGAGCTATCAAGTGGAGCAAAGGGGAAATTCCTACGGTTATTGAAGCCGCTTGCGCAGGCTGCGGCTGCTGCGGTGCCGAATGTAACTTCGGTGCTATCACGATGCGTCACTTTACCGATCATCAAATCGTTGCACAAATAGATGCAATTCTTGAAAAAGAACCGATGAAAAAACTCGTGACATTCGCTTGTAACTGGTGCAGCTATGCCGGCGGTGATTTTGCCGGAATTTCGCGTTTGCAATATCCGGTTCATTGCCGGTTAATACGTACTATGTGTAGTGCAAGAGTTCAGGAAGATTTTATTATTCAAGCATTCATGCGCGGAGCACCGATGGTTCTTGTTTCCGGTTGTCACTTTGCCGATTGTCATTACATCAACGCTAATAGGGCTACCGTAAGACGCGCCCAAAGACTCTGGGATAAAATGGAAAAGTTAGGTATTCGTCCGGAAAGACTCCAGCTTGAATGGATAAGCGCTGCAGAAGGCCAGAAGTTCGCCGCTGTTATGAGGAAACTCGATGAAAAAAGGAAAGATGTTAATAAAGCAGAAGTTGATTATGCAATTGAAGTTCTCAAGGCAGACATGCTAAAAGGAGATGCAAAGAAAGCAGCGATGGAAAAACTAAAATCTCCGAGAGTACCGGAGAAAACACAATTACCACCGATCCCTGAAGGGCATCATCCGTTTAAGTGTATGAGCTGTGGTCATGTGTTTACGATGCCTTATGATCTGAAGGAAGAACCGTTTGAGTGGTCTTGTCCGTTGGGTGAATGCAAGAGCAACAGCATTAGAAGATTAAAAGGATAAAATATAAATGAGCAATTCCGATATCACTGTTGATTTCGAGAAACGCCGGCAGCTGGAAAAGATTCTCGGTGCCGATCACATAAGCTACTGTTACCAATGCGGTGCTTGTGTTGGTGATTGCCCGAGTGCTAGATTCGATCCTAGTTTCAATCCCCGCACAATTGTATTGAAAGCACTCATGGGAGATATTGATGAATTGACGGGTGAGAACTCCATCATCTGGCATTGTTCGAATTGTTACAATTGTTATGAACGCTGTCCGCAGGATGTACGACCTGTAGAAGTGATCATCGCACTGAAAAATATTTCTTCAAAGTCGGGGAAATCCGAGGAGGGAATATTAACAATCGCTAAGAGAATAAAAGATACTGGTAGAAGCGTTCCAATTATGGGATCTATCGAGAAGATGAGAGAGGGACTCGGATTGCCGCCTTTAGCAGTTATTGATTGTACTGATCTTTCAATTATTTTGAATCCGGAAAATAAGGACAAACAAAAATGAAGTTAGCTTTCTTTCCCGGATGTCTTATTCCGGTAAAATATCCTTTCATGGAAGCAGCTATTCGGAAAACTCTACCTCCGTTGGGAATAGAGATAGTTGACCTGCCGGGTTTCACTTGCTGTCCGGATCCAATATATTTCAAAGCCGCCGATAACCTTGATTGGCTTACGGTTGCTGCCAGAAATCTTTGCATAGCTGAAGAAGCAGGTATGGAAATTTTTACAATTTGTTCGGGATGCACAGGGACTTTGTCAGAAGCTCACTATATGTTGGAAAATGAAGAACTCAGATCGAAGGTAAATGAACGTCTTGCCCGTATCGATAAAGAATATAAAGGAACAGCAAAGGTTCGCCATATTGTCGCGATTTTGCGTGATGATATCGGAATGGATAAAATAACAGCCAGCGTAAAGCGACCGTTAAAAAATGTGATGGTTGCAATTCATTACGGCTGTCATTTATTGAAACCTAGTCATATCATGAGAGTTGATGACCCGGACGATCCACACGTCATGGATTACCTTGTACGTGCTATTGGCGGTGAAACATGCCGGCATAAGGAATGGTATCTTTGCTGCGGTAAAGCGTGCGAGAGTGATCAAATAAAAGAAGATATGACAAAGTGTGTGCTTGATTCGATCAAACAAATGGAAGCAGACTGTATGGGAATGATATGCCCATCATGTTTCTCATCATTTGACCTTGGTCAGATTATACTGTCTAGAAAGTATAAAGATAGTGCGTTGGATCAGAAAATGATTCCCCCTGTTTATTATTTTCAATTACTAGGACTTGCGCAGGGTCTTTCACCGCAAGAGGTCGGTTTAGATCGTCACAAAATTAAACCCACCTCGGTCTTACAGAAAATAGGTATTTAATATCTATATATTTTCTTAATCTCTGTAATTTTCCTGTAATAAAAATTATTTTTAGGAGGTTTCCATGAAGAAGGGAATCTTAGCAATTGGTGCGTCTGGAACAGTTTGTTTGGAAGTTATTAAGAAGTTATCAGAAAAGGGTATTAATGTAAGAGTAGGATCTAAAAATCCTGAGAAAGCTAAAGCGATGGGATTAAAAAATGTCGACATTTTTCCGTT
>CAZKNM010000047.1:0-5190 GCA_964554135.1 uncultured Melioribacteraceae bacterium | reverse complement strand
AAGCGAGAAGGACAAAGTGAAGAGGAAAAACACAAAATATTTGAAGGAATTGAAAAATGGTTTCTAGTTTCACCATCCCCTGCATATAAATTACATGAAACAGTATTTAAAGTAATTGATGAGGCAAAAAAGAAGGGTGTAAAACAAGTGGTTAATGTTTCCATGATGGGTATAAATAAAGCGGATCATCCGTTTTGGTTAATAGAAGATTACATTGCATCGAAAGGTTTTGATTTTTCGGTACTACGCCCTAATTGTTATATGCAGCATTTTAATGATTTCCTCAGAGGATGTTTCAAAGAAGAATGTATGATAAAAGTTCCGGCTGGGAATTCAAAAGTAAGTTTCGTTGATATGCGGGACGTTGCGGAAGTTGCAGTACAACTAATAACCGGAGAAAGTCAGAAAAATAAAACTTATTCGTTAACCGGTGATAAAGCTTATAACCTGCAAGAAGTTGCACAAATATTTTCCGAAGTGCTGGGAAGGGAAATAAAATATCTATCGATTTCGAATGAAGAATATGAAGAAATCCTTGTCGATTTGGGTTTCTCCGATCCTGCCATACAGGAAGCTTTTCTTTTGTGTGATCAGGTTAAAAATGGACTCAACTCAATAGTTACTTCCGATATATTCAATTTGCTCGGAAGAGAACCTACTACGATAAAACAATTTGCCGCTGATTATGCTGAATTATGGGGATAATTTTACAGTATTAAGAAGGATTTTATAGCAAAGAATAATAACTTACTTCGCGAAAAATTATTGTCTCCAAGGTTATGTTTAAAACATACGATATTCATAATTATTCTCCCGCACCCTCGGAACTTATTCATTTCATCGTAGATGACATCAAAGATTCTCTACATCTGGACAATAGACACATAGACAAATCGCATTCACATAATTTTTTCTCGATAATGTTTATAAAAAAAGGTAAAGGACGACAAATTATTGATTTCGAAAGTTATAACATTAAACCGAATACAATATTCTTTATTGCTCCAGGTCAAGTTCATCGATGGGTAAATCCAAAATTCATAAAAGGATCGGTATTAAAGTTTACTGAACATTTCTATACTTTACATGCTAAAAGGGAAAGCGTTCTAAAAGATTTTACTTTCATGTACGGAATAAAAAATAGATCGTGTTTATTTGCTAGCGAGGAGTTATTTAAAAAATTATATTCAACAGTCAGGATTATTTTGAAAGAATATAATTCCTCGATAGATTATAAAAATGAAATGCTCGGAGTTTATTTACTGCAATTACTGATTAATTTGAAGAGAGCAATTAAATCCGAAGGACCTTGCGATAATATTGATTTTAATTCCACGATAGCACATCAATTCAAAATCCTTCTTGAAGAAAAATATAAGGAATCTAAAAGTGTGTCTGATTATGCTAAACTTCTTAATTTAAACGTCAGACGGTTGACAAGTATTACCAAAAGAAAATATTCAAAAAACGTAGGCGTATTAATTCGGGAGAGAGTTATATTAGAAGCTAAAAGAATGCTGGTGCATACGGGTAAAAGCATTGCAGAAATTTCTTATGATCTAGGTTTGGAAGACCCGTCGTATTTTACTAGGATTTTTAAAAAGCACATGAAAATAAGTCCGCAGCAATTTAGAACGAATTATCGATAAAATATCCAACTTATTTGTCATTCCATCCTATCGCTTTAATTCTTCAGATCAATATTTTTCATTGTTGGGTTTTATTGCTCTGTAGATCGCAATTTCTAAAATGTGATTTACCATGGCGAAGCCGTATTTTTAATGATATTTACAAAATATTAAGTGAATTTTAACACAATATTTTTCGACTTTGATTATACATTGGTCGATTCATCTCTCGGTGTGATTGAATGTACGAACTATGCTTTGGAAAAACTTGGATTTCAGAAACCTTCGACAGACAGCGTGCGTAAAACTATCGGACTGTCACTTGCAGATACTTACAAACAATTGGTAAGAAATAATTCCAATCATACAAAAGAAGAGTTCATCAAATTTTTTGTTGAGCGGGCAAATTCGGTGATGAATGATTTAACCGTTATGTTTGAGTACACCGGCGAGACGGTTGAAATGCTTAAGAAATGTGGATTCAAACTGGGTATTGTCTCGAGTAAATTTAGATATCGTATTGAGTCGTTTCTCGAAAAAGAAAATTTACTCGATAAAATCGATGTGATTATCGGAGGGGAAGATGTAGATAAACCGAAACCAAATCCGGAGGGAATATTTTCTGCCATTCGAAAGATTGGAGTTAATTCAAAAAATGTTTTATTCGTTGGTGATTCGACTGTCGATGCGCAAACTGCAATGCGTGCTAATGTTGCTTTTATAGCCGTACTTTCGGGAGTAACCTCGAAGAGTGCATTCTCTAATTATACTGTACTAAGATATTTAAAAAATATTTACGATTTGCGAAAATGTGATTTAATCGGGCAGTAATTTTGTTTATTGTATTCACATTATTTCAAATCGCTACTTGAATTAAAAGGATTTAATATGAAACACAAAAAAGAATTCCTGTATAAAGGAGCTCATGCCATGATTGAGCTGCAGACCTACCATCTTCAATCATTTTATAAAACCTGGCAAATTGCAAAAGCGAAAAATATTCGTTTACCACAAACCGATGATCCCGATTACAAATCGTTTGATTTCTTATTACATCATGTACTGAGAGCTTCAAGAAATTATTTAAAATGGATATGCCGTTCACTGAATTTGGCTGATCCTCAGGTGTGTGAACCACCGGATTTGGTAACTATTGAAAAACAAGCTTCAAGTTATATTGAACATGTGCATGAACAGTGGAACTTACCTCTCAGAGAAATAGAAGAGTATATTTTTTTCGACAGAACATATATTTCGAACTGGGGCGTGGAATACTGTATCGACTCCATGATGGAACATGCAGTGATGCATCCAATTCGACATGAATATCAACTTAGAGAATTGCTCAAAGCAGTTGAATGAGAAGAATTTATTTGTATCATCTTAAAGTTGAATAGAAGTGTAGATTTCAAAATCATAATCATATCAACAGTTATTTTGTAGTATTCAAAGTATAATACCTTCTCCTTGTAATCGCTGATCAAAAAAGTTACTTTTTTAGTATATTTGAACATAGATTGTAGATGGAAATCTTTTCGCTTTTCTTTTTCATAATTTCTAATGTAAAAGAGAAGAATAATTATGATTCATTTGGAGTAAAGTAATGAATGTTCCAAAGAAAAAGGGAAGAATTGGTATCCTGACAGGTGGGGGAGATGTGCCGGGATTGAATCCGGCAATTCGTGCTGTTACTATTCGCGCCATAAGAGAAGGATATGATGTTATAGGTATACGCAGGGGATGGGCTGGTTTGATAGAAATGATCCGGGATAAAGAAGCAGACAATAGTCAGAACTACATTCATCTTTCAGAAGAGGCAGTAAATAAAGTAGGAAGAACCGGAGGTACGTTCTTGCATTCTTCAAGGACAAGACCGAGCCATGTCAGCAAATCCACTGTGCCTTTACATCTTAGAGATAAATTTGTTGATGAAATTAATGATTTAACTCCAGAGGTTTTAAAAAGTTTGGATTATTTGGATATCGACTATCTTATTCCAATCGGTGGTGATGATACACTAAGTTACGGAGTACATCTTCATAAGCAGGGTGTTAAAGTCATCGCGATTCCAAAAACAATGGACAACGATGTTCCCGGAACCGATTATTGTATAGGTTTTAGTACTTGTGTTACCAGAACAATAATGATGACTCATAACCTGCGGACTACTGCCGGATCCCATGAACGATTTTTAGTAATTGAAGTTTTCGGAAGGTATGCAGGTTTTACTGCTTTACTTCCGACTATGGCTGGAGCAGCAAATAGATGTGTTATACCGGAATATAAATTTAATATTGAAAAGCTCACCGAATTGCTGGTAGAAGACCGGTTTACTAATCCTAGCCATTATTCTGTTGTATTAGTTTCGGAAGGAGCTATATTTGAAGGAGAAGATATGATTTTCAGGGATGAAGAAACTGATGCGTACGGTCATAAAAAGTTAGGTGGGATTGGAGATATAATATCAAACAGACTTAAAGACCTCTCACCGAAATTCAATAATGGTAAAAGGATTAATGTTATTAATCAAAGATTGGGTTACCTTGTACGCTCCGGAGATCCTGATGCTATCGATTCGATTGTACCAATGGCTTATGGTAATCTCGCTTTGGATTTAATACTCAAAAGTACACATGGCAGACTTGTCATCCTGAAAAACGGGCGTTACGATAACGCACCTATTGAAGTTGTGACGAGTTTTAAAAAGACGGTTGATGTAGAAAAATATTACAATACCGAACGTTTAAGACCTTACTACCGTAGTTTTGAATCCAAACCTTTATTTATCATGGCGAGCGATTAGTTTATTTTTGTTTTGAATATTCATATATGAGAAAGCTGATTATATCAGAAATTCTTTGAAGTATGTTTCCTTTTTTTAAATAAGGACATTTTGATTTTGGGAATTACTATATTCAAAACCATCTCGGAAAATCTTCATATAAATTCCAAATTTCTTACATTTTTGCTATTTTTCACTAAAACAAGGTGACTAATAATTATATTGTATTTTTGATGGAAATTTGGTTTCGTTAACCGATAAAATGAAAGTTTTTCGCATAATTAGTCGGGAAAAGCCGTGAAGAGAATTTATTTCTTTTTTTTAGTTTTTATAATGATTGGGAATCAAATTTTCCCACAGATTAAAATTCATCGAACACTTACAGTTGAAGATGGTCTTGTGCAGTCATTGATCCTTTCACTCTTTCAAGATTCAAAAGGTTATTTGTGGATTGGCACTCAAAGTGGATTAAGCCGTTGGGATGGTATCGACTTCATGAATTATTCTACATTTAACGGATTAGCTCATGAGCGTGTAAATGCAATAACCGAAGGTAAGAATGGAGAATTATTTTTTGGTACGGGTAAGGGACTCAGTGTATTTACAGATAATAAATTCAAAAATCTCACAACTGAAGATGGCTTACTCGCCAATGATATATATTCACTTTTCGCAGATGAAGATGGTAAAATTTATATAGGTACAGGTCGTGGTATAAATATTTATACCAATAATAAAATTGATACATTGAAGGTGCCTACAATGTATCAATTTTATTAT
>CAZKNM010000046.1:12581-21546 GCA_964554135.1 uncultured Melioribacteraceae bacterium | reverse complement strand
CTAAATCAAGTTAGTGGTAAATCTATTTTAGATTATGAAAAAAAAGCTGTGACTTTCAGAAAATTATCTCCTTTAGAAATTGAAAATTACGTTAAATCAGGTAGTCCTATGGATAAAGCCGGTGCATATGGAATTCAAGATGATTTCGGTGCTGTGTTTGTTGAGAAAGTTAATGGCTGCTATTATAATGTAATGGGATTACCGCTTGCTAAAATCTATAAATCATTGAAGGAAATTATTTGAATTGTTCCAAAAGATAAAAAGAAATTTATTATTATCACTTGCAATAGCTGCACTTGTTTATTTAGCTCTTACTATCTTCGGTGATTTTAATTCGGTTATCTCATCGTTCAAAGAATTTAATTGGTTATTATTACCTCTATTGCTGTTTTTAAGTTATCTTAATTATTTTACCCGGTTTCTTAAATGGAATTACTATATAAAATTATTGTGCATCAAAATTCAAAAGAAGGATTCTTTCGGTATTTTTATGTCGGGATTAATTATGAGCATTACTCCTGGCAAAATGGGTGAACTAATTAAAGCATATTTAGTAAAACAAATTTCAGAAGAACCGATTTCGAGAACAGCACCAATAATTCTAGTAGAAAGGCTAACTGACTTCCTTGCGCTTATCCTTCTATCTTTGATTGGAGCTTTCATCTTTAACTACGGTAAAATTTTAGTAATCTCTTTATTGTTGTTTTTTTTGTTGATGGTATTTATAATAAGCAGCCCAAAGATTGCTTCTCAAATTATCGGATATTTGTCGAGCACAAAAATTTTGAAAAAGTATTTTGATAAAATGAATAATGCATACAGAAGTTCTTATTTAATGCTTCGCCCGTTGCCATTAGTTTATATGATACTACTGAGTGTTGTTGCATGGTTTTTTGAATGTTTTGGATTTTATTTAATTCTGCTTAATTTTAGCATTGATTTTCCTCTATTTTTGGCAATATTTATATATTCATTCTCAACTATTGTAGGGGCGGTTTCAATGCTACCAGGTGGATTGGGAATAACCGAAGGATCGTTGACATTTTTAATGATTGAACATAACATCGCGAAAGATATAGCTATAGCATCTACCTTTATTGTTAGAGTAGTTACATTATGGTTTGCAGTGCTTATTGGAATCCTTAGTGTGATGTTTTACAAACGAAGATATGGCAGTATTGCTTTTGATTAAAAACGGGAGTTAAAAAAATGTCTAATTTCAAAAAAATTATTGTTCCAAAAGAAGGTACTAAGGTAACGTTCAAAGGAAGTTTGTTGAATGTTCCGAATAATCCTATTATACCGTTTATTGAAGGAGATGGTATAGGCCCAGATATTTGGTGGGCGTCCAAAATGGTTTTTGATGCAGCAGTTGAAAAAGCATTTCAAGGAAAGAAGAAAATTGCGTGGATGGAGATTTATGCAGGCGACAAAGCTAATGAAGTTTACAATGAGACAATCTGGTTGCCGGAAGAAACAATTAATGCAATTCAAGAATATCTGGTATCAATTAAAGGACCGCTAACGACTCCGGTCGGCGGAGGTATTAGATCATTGAATGTTACGTTAAGGCAAAGACTCGATCTTTTCGCCTGTGTAAGACCGGTGCGCTGGTTTGAAGGTGTGCCCAATCCGATGAAAAGACCGCAAGATTTGAATGTAATTATTTTTAGAGAGAACACAGAAGATATTTATGCCGGAATTGAATGGCAAAGGGGTGACAAAGCAATTCCAATGATTGAATCAATGCTCAAGGAAGTTGGATTGTATAAAAAAGTAAGGTTCCCTGAAACAACAAACTATGGTCTAAAACCGGTTTCTAAAGATGGAACTACAAGGATAGTTAGGGCTGCTATTAACTATGCAATCAAACAGAAAAAGAAAAGTGTAACAATTGTTCACAAAGGCAATATAATGAAGTTTACCGAAGGTAAATTCAAAGACTGGGGATTTGAAACTGCGGTCAACGAATTCCGCGACTATATAATTACTGAAGACGAACTCTGGGACCAGGCAAAAGGTCCTGATGGTGTAACACCGATGAAGAAACCTGGTGCATTTGCTAATCTAAGAAATGGGAAACCAGAAGGCGATCCGGGTGGAAGAATTATTGTTAAGGATAGAATTGCTGATGCGATGTTTCAACAGTTATTATTGAGACCAAATGAATATGAAGTTATAACGACATTAAATTTGAACGGTGACTTTTTATCCGATGCTTGTGCAGCTCAAGTAGGTGGTCTTGGTATTGCACCTGGAGCCAATATAAATTATGAAACCGGCTGTGCTTTATTCGAAGCTACGCACGGTACAGCTCCCAAATACAGGGGATTGGATAAAGTAAATCCGGGTTCATTAATACTTTCCGGTGTTATGATGCTGGAACACTTAGGATGGCAAAAGGCCGCTGATATGATTGTTAACTCAATCGAAACAACAATTTCGAAAAAAACAGTAACTTACGACCTTGCTAGACAAATGGAAGGTTCTAAGGAAATTAAATGCTCCGAATTTGCATCGGAAATAATAAAAAATATGAAATGATGTCTGTTAAGAGGGGAAGGAAAATCGATATTCTTTGGCATTCTTGATTTTCGAACAGTCTCTTAGTATTTTGGCTTATATATAAATAACCTAGAGGGAGGTTAAATATGGCACATGATAATGGATTAGGAAAAGGATTGATAGTAGGATTTTTAACCGGTTCTATTGTTGGTTCAATCGTTGCCCTGCTTTTTGCTCCTAAATCAGGAAAAGAACTGAGAGGAGAAATTGGTGAAAGAGCAGGTGAATTTTTTGAAGATGCAGAAAATTACATGGAGAAAGCAAAAGTACGGGCTAGTGAATTAATTAACGATGGGAAAAAGAAATCGGAAAAATTAATTGCTGATGCGAAAGTAAAAGTTGACGGTCTTCTTCATGAAGCTGAAAAGATTTTGCATGATGCCAAGCAAAAATCTGGGACCTATGTTGAAACTCAGAAAGGTAAATTGGAGAAGGAAGGTCAAAAACTTAAATCTGCGGTCAAAGCCGGAATTGATACTTACAAGTCCGAAAAGGAAGCATAATTAGTTATGACAGTTATTGATATTCTATTAATTGTGCTGATTATAGCAGCTTCAGCTTTATGTGTCTACTTGATAATATCATTAAGCAAGCTAAATAAGTCTGTGGATTCGCTGCAAAAGGATATTCATCAACTTATTGAAAAGACCATTCCTGTTTTGGAAAATATGAATGACGCAACAGGTAAAATTAACAAGGTTATTACTGAAGCGGAAGGTCACTGGGGAGATTTGAATGCTGCTATAGAAAGTGCAAAAGAAAAAGTATCCAGATTATCTCTCAAAAGCCGATTTGATAAATCCGAAAATCCTATCCAACAGCTGATAAAGAATCTATCTGCAATTGTAAAAGGGATTTCTGCATTTTGGTCCGAATTGACCAGCTGAAAAATTTTGTAAATATCGTTTGAGATAACTTATATAGGAGAAGTACATTGAAAGAGTATAATTCAGATGCTATAAGGAATATTGCCTTCATAGGGCATGGCGGAAGTGGTAAAACGTCTATCTCCGAAGTATTTCTCTATACGGCAGGCGAGGTTAATCGTATAGGTAAGATTGAAGAGGGGAATACTACTTCCGATTATAATCCTAATGAAATCGAGAGACAGATTTCAATTTCCGCTACCCCTCTTCATGTAGAATGGGGAAATGTAAAAATCAATATTCTAGATACTCCGGGTTATTCCGATTTTATTGGTCAGGTAATCAGCAGTTTACATGTTACGGATACAGCTGTTTCCGTAATTAAAAGTGCAGAAGGTATAGAGGTAGGGACTGATACAACTTGGTCAATTGTTAGGAGAAATAATATCCCATCCGCAATAATCGTAAACAAAGTTGATAATGAGCATTCTAATTTCAATAACACTGTTCAGATGGCAAAGGATAGATTAAGCTCAGAGGCAACTATAATTACAATACCGATAAACGAAGGTATTAACTTTAGCGGAATAGTTGACCTAATTAAAATGAAAGCCTTTACTTATGGTGAGCTAGGATCTAAAAATATTGCCGAAGGAGAAATTCCTGCTGATCTGAAAGATGAAGTAAATCAGATGCGGGAAGAACTAATTGAAAAGATCGCCGAATCCGATGAAGAGTTGATGAATAAATTTTTTGAAAAAGGATCATTAGCCGAAGAAGATATCGCAAAAGGATTGAAAGCTGCAATTACCAATTCATCCATCGTTCCTGTCTTTGCTGCCTCAGCCGCAAAAGGTGTTGGATTTAACAGCTTTTTGGATTTTGTGGCGGAATATTTTCCTTCACCGGTCGATAGAAAACCGGTTGAAGCTCAGATGAAAGATAAAAACAACAAGATAGAAGTAAAATGTAATCCCGATGCTGAATCATCACTTTTAATATTTAAATCTCTCTCAGAACAACATGTTGGAGAACTATCAATATTTAAAGTCTATTCCGGAAAATTAGCGGCAGGAATGGATCTGCAGAATACAAGTAACAGCAAACCTGAAAGATTAGGACAATTGTTCATATTAAACGGAAAAAACAGGAAAGAAATTTCTCAAGTAGTCGCAGGTGATATTGGGGCTGTTGTAAAATTAAAAGATAGTCATACAGGGGATACATTATCATCGAAAAGTTTATCGGTATTATTGCCCAAAATTCAATTTCCTGATCCGGTTATACGCGGAGCTATAAAACCTAAATCCAAAGGGGATGAGGATAAAATTTCAACAGGTCTTCACATAATGCACGAAGAAGATCCGACATTGACCGTACGCTTTGATCCGGAATTGGGGCAAACAATAGTTTCCGGTCAGGGTGAACTTCAATTAAATCTTGCTATCAAATTGTTGAAAGACCGCTATAACGTGGAAGTCGAACTTGTCGAACCAAGGATTCCTTATCGTGAAACGATTAAGGGTTCTTGTACCGACGCCGAATATAAACATAAAAAACAATCCGGTGGCAGAGGTCAGTATGGTCATGTCCATTTAAAAGTTGAGCCGCTTCCTCGAGGCACCGGTTATGAATTTGTTGATGCAATTGTTGGTGGTGTTGTTCCCGGCAGATTTATTCCCGCGGTTGAAAAAGGTCTTAACGATATTTTGGGGAAAGGAATTTTGACTGGCAGTAAAGTAGTGGACGTCAAGGTTACTCTATTCGATGGAACGTACCATAACGTTGACTCCGATGAAATTTCTTTCAAAATTGCTGCTGCACAGGCATTTAAGAAAGGTTTCCTTGAAGCTAAACCGGTAATTTTAGAACCAATATATAATATTATAGTTAAAGTTCCCGAAGAATTCATGGGCGATGTTATGGGTGATATTTCGAGCAGACGAGGCAAGATTGTCGGTATGGATTCCGAAGGTTTGTTTCAGATAATTAAAGGTTTGGTACCGCTGGCTGAACTTTACAAGTATTCTACACTCTTGAGAAGTTTAACATCGGGCAGAGGTATTTATTCAAGAACTTTTTCTCATTATGAAGAAGTTCCGAAAGAAATAGAATCTAAGATTATCGAGGATTATAAAAAGTCGAAAGAGGAAGAATAATAAAATCATAATAAATGATAGGCGGGAGGGATTCTTCCGCCTTTTTTATTTAATGAGGTAGGAATGGATAAGTTGTGGTCACCGTGGCGCTCTAAATACATTGAATCATTCAAGCACAAGACAAAAGATGAAGATTGTATTTTTTGTGAAGTATTGAAAAAGAATAATTCAAATGAAGACTCACTTCTTATTCATCGCGGAAAATATTCTTTTATATTGTTAAACTTGTATCCTTATAACAGTGGACATCTAATGGTAGTTCCGAATCGTCATATTGCAGATTTTAGAGAATTAAATGGGGATGAACTTTCCGAAATAATGATGTTTGTACAGAAATCCATTAGTGCTTTGGAATATACCATAAAACCGCAAGGTTATAATATTGGCGTAAACATCGGTAAGGCAGCAGGCGCCGGATTGGATGCGCACATGCATTTTCATTTGGTTCCGAGATGGACAGGAGACATAAATTTTATGCCTGCCATCGGAGAAGTAAAAATAATTTCGCAAGATCTTCTGGAAACGAAAAAGAATTTAACCGAAGCGTTTAAGAAAATTCTTGATAAATAATACATCCCTTTTTATCAATCGATTGATGAAACATTTTAAAATCTTAATTGCACCTAACAGCTTTAAGGAGTGTGTTGATTCTATTGAGGTTTCCAATATGATTGAGAAATCTCTGCGGAAAGAATTTGCTTCTCACGGAGAATTCGAATTCCAATTAATCAAAAAACCGATCACGGATGGTGGTGATGGTTTCTTAAATGTATGTAAAAAGATATTTGGATTAATAATACTAAAATACAAAATAACTTCCCCTTATAATGATTCAAAGATTGTTTGTCCAATCGGTTATTGTTCTGATAAGAAAAGAATTTTTATTGAGTCTGCAAAAGTTTTAGGTATTAGTCTTATCCCTAAAGAAAAAAGAATTCCAACATCATTAAGCTCAAAAGGAATTGGTGAATTGCTGAAACGAATCTCAGATGATGTTAAGGATAATGGGGTGAAAGTAGATGAGATAATTATTGGTATAGGTGGTACCGGTACGAACGATTTAGGATTGGGAGCGCTTGAAGCTTTTGGATTAAAATTAATTGATAAGAATGAGGAAGCTTTAAAAGTTATACCGCAAAATTTTTTATCAGCGCGTAAAATAATTTGGAAGAAACCGGATTTACCTTTTAGCCTAAAAACTATCCTTGACGTTGATAATCCATTGCTGGGTGATAAGGGTGCGGCAAGAGTATTTGCGCGGCAAAAAGGAGCGAGTGATGAAGACATTGATTTACTGGAAAAAGGATTTCGAAATATTTTGCAACTGCTGGATTGGAACGAAGATAATAAGAAATTTCTATCCGGTGCAGGAGGAGGATTAGCAGCTGGACTTAGCTTGTTCCTTGATGCAGAGTATATCCCTGCTCAGGATTTTATTTTGAAAAACTTGAAAATTTCTCCCGAGGAAAAATATGATTGTGTCATAACGGGTGAAGGTAGTTTTGATTCACAGTCATTATTAAACAAAGGAGCGATGATAATCGTGAAAGCTTTTAAGAATAGTGGTATCCCGATCTATATATTATCCGGTAAGAAAACCGGAACCTTAAGTCTTGGTTGCAATGTTCAGATAGTGGAACTGTCGAAATATTTTCATTCGGAAGAAGAATCCATTAAAAATATTGATATAGGTATTTCATTAGCCTGCAAAGAAATTTCGACCCAATTTAATTTTTAAAATAAAGTTGATTAAATTTGTAGGAGAATTGATTAAGGACAAATTCTTGGAGAAATATGAAAGAATATCTCGATTTAATAAATCTTGTCATTGAAAATGGTGTGCGTAAACCAACAAGAACAGGTATAGATGCAATTTCCTATTTTGGTGCTTTTTATAGAGTCGATTTATCGAAAGGTTATCCGCTTCTGACAACAAAAAAAATGCACTGGAGTTCTCTTCTGCATGAAGTACTTTGGTATTTATCGGGAGAACGTCACATCAGAAATCTTCGTAAACATACTAAGATATGGGATGCTTGGGCTGATGAAGACGGAAAATTGGACACAGCTTATGGTTATTACTGGAGAAGTTTTCCGAGCGCTCAGAGAGATAAAAATGGAATTTGGATTGTTAAAGAAGTGGATCAGCTTCTTTATGTTATTGATGAAATCAAAAGAAAGCCATACAGTAGAAGAATGGTAGTTACAGCATGGGAACCCGGTAACGCTATAACCAGCAAGCTTCCGCCGTGTCATTATACATTTGTTTTCAATGTGAGCGACGGTAAATTAAATTGTCATTTGACCCAGCGGTCAGGGGATGTAGCGCTTGGTATTCCATTCAACCTTGCAGCTTATTCGCTACTCACACAGGTGATTGCGCAGGAAACAGGACTAGGTTTGGGGTATTTCGCTCATACAATTGTTGATGCACATATTTACATTGCCGAAAAAGGAAGTCCGATGGAAAAGTATGATCATCTTGAAGGATTGAAAGAACAACTGAAACGTACTCCGCTATCCTTACCTAAATTGAAGATTGCAAATAAACCAATTGACGAATTGAAATTTGATGATTTCAAATTAAGCGATTATAAGCACCACGGTAAAATCAAATTTGAGGTTGCTGTATAATCTTTACTTAGTGCTGAAATTTGGTATTGCCTTTTATGAACCGAATGAATGATATTTAGGGAGAGAGGAAAAATTACTTCATAGGGATAATAGTGAAAGCATTTTTGGGATTTATAATAATAGTTACTTTTATTCTATTATCGTGCAGAGAAAAAGTGATTGACATAAACGAGCAAAGTGATTCAAGAGGTGCGATAATTGTGGATTCATCACCCGATGGAGCGGAAATTTATCTAAATAATTTTAATATGTTAAAAATGACACCAGATAGTATAACACGTTTATACCCTGGGATATATCATATTACACTTAGGAAGGGTGGATTTCAGGATACAACAGTTATTGTTTATATGCAGTTGGGTGATAAACCTTCAATTTCAATAGAACTGACGCCACTCTAATATATTGGAGTAATTATTATTGAAAAAAATTATCATCGTAGCAATTGCTGAAAATAAAATAATTGGTAAAGACGGTAGAATTCCTTGGCATTCAAGTGAAGATTTAAAACATTTCAAAAAAACTACAATGGGAAATCCCATAATCATGGGTCGGAGAACATTCGAGTCGTTGGGTAAACCGCTGAAGGGAAGACTGAATATTGTGATAACAAAAAATCGAAGACTCGCTGAAGAATTCTCCGAATTGAAAATTTTTGATCAATTAACGAAGGCATATGAATATTGTGAGAATGAAAAATTTGATAAAATATTTATTATTGGGGGAGGCAAGGTTTATCTT
>CAZKNM010000046.1:4150-12537 GCA_964554135.1 uncultured Melioribacteraceae bacterium | reverse complement strand
CATGCGTCTCAAAGTTGAAGGAGATACCTACTTTCCTGAAATTGACATCAACAAATGGAAATTAAGCAAGAAAGAGAGCTTTGATGAATTTGAAATTTGTGAGTATAACAGAAATTAAAAATTTATTTTCATTATCTTTCCCATCGAAAATACATTCCAAAGAGTAAATGTCTGTAAGTAAAATTAAAATACTGCCCGAAAATCTGATTAATAAAATAGCCGCAGGAGAAGTAGTTCAGCGCCCGGCCTCTGTAGTAAAAGAGCTGATGGAAAATTCAATCGATGCTGAGGCAAAGAATATCGAGGTCTTTGTAAAACGAGCTGGTAGTGTTCTTATTCAAATTGTTGACGATGGCTGTGGTATGTCCGAAGAGGATGCAGTTTTATCGGTACAAAGACACTCTACAAGTAAAATTTCTTCTCTGGAAGATTTGGGAAAAATTCGTACACTCGGATTTCGCGGTGAAGCACTCAGTTCGATTGCTTCTGTTAGTAATTTTGAAATGAGAACCGAAACCACAGAGGATGAAATTGGTACCTTAATACGTGCTGAAAACGATATTATTATTAAGGAAAAAGGATCATTTCCGAAAGGGACTTCTATTGCTGTAAAAAATCTTTTTTATAATACACCAGCAAGAAGAAATTTTTTAAAGTCCCATGCAACCGAGTTAAAACATATTATTGAAACGTTTAAGAGAATAGCCCTTAGTCATCCTCAGATTAATTTTAAGTTGTGGAATGATGATGAACTTATTTTTGAATATTCATCCGGTTCATTAGATGACAGGATGAAATCGGTCTTCGCAGAAAATATTTTGGATGTCGTTATAAAAATTGAGGAAGTTACGGATTATATATCATTGAATGGATACGTTGCTAAACCAACGTATTTGATTAAGAGCAGAGGCGATCAATATTTTTATCTTAATGATCGATTCGTCTTAAACCGAGTGTTTAATCATGCGGTATTTACTTCATTCGAAAATATTCTTGAGAAGGGAGATTATCCGTTTTTTGTTCTCTTTCTGGATATAGATCCGTCGCATGTTGATGTAAACGTTCACCCGGCAAAATTGGAAGTTAAGTTCGAAGATGAAAAGGACATTTATTCTTTTGTTCATGCTGTAATAAAAAAGGGATTGGGAAGTTATGACCTTGTCCCGAATATAACATTCGGAGAAGGCGATACCGACCGAGAAAAACTCAAATACGGTACGTACAAAAAAGTTGACAAAGATGACTTTGCGGACAGACCTGCATTTTCGAAACCTTTTCAAAGACGGCGAAGTGAAATATTTTCTGAGGAGGAAATTGATTTATTGTTTAGTTCGCTTAATCCCGAAATAAAAGAAAACGCTCCGCGGTCTGATGTCCAACATCCTTTTGAAGGAAGGGGTCTAAGAGAAGTAGAACACGAGACATCTGCTAATGAATCAGTAGGTCATGTAGCGACATTCATTGTTTCTCTGCACAATAAGTATATTCTTTCTCAAATTAAGAGCGGTTTAATGATCATCGACCAGCATGTTGCTCATGAGAGAATTCTGTACGAAAAAGCGTTAACTGCATTTAATACAGATATACCTTTTTCGCAACAGCTTCTCTTTTCTCAATCGATTCAAACTGATCCAGCCGATTATGAATTATTGAAGGAAATAGAATCATATCTTACTAAACTTGGATTTGAATTAAAATTCTTCAGTAAAAATACCGTTGTTATTGTAGGTGTACCGCCCGATATTAAAGTAGGCTCGGAAGTAGAAACTCTTTTGGATATTTTAAATGAATACAAAATTAACGAGAGAGAAAAAAAGTTAGAGATACGTGATAATTTAGCAAAATCTTTTTCTTGTAAAGCTGCCATAAAAGCAGGCGATAGACTTAGTGAAAGAGAAATGAGATTGTTGGTAGATCAACTGTTTGCTACATCAATGCCTTATATTTGTCCGCACGGTAGACCGATTGTTATAAAAATTCCTTTAGATGAATTAGATAAGCGATTTGGAAGAACTTAATTCATTTTGTATTTTTCTCATAGGTTACGAAAAGAAAAATTATGTGTTACCACTTTTATGTTAATCATTAATAATTGGGGGAGCAATGAATCAGCATAAGTATAATCCTGCAAAGAAAGAATATGAGAAAAAAGTTGCTTCTGCAAAGACCACCGGCATGAAATTCACGTCGGTTTCCGGAGAAGATATAAAGGCTCTGTATTTACCAGACGACTTAAAAGATTTTACATATCTAGAAAGTCTTGGTTTCCCCGGAGAGTATCCATTTACCAGAGGGATTCATAATAGCGGTTACCGCGGTAGAATCTGGACGATGAGGCAATTCGCCGGTTTTGGTTCTCCGGAAAATACGAATGAACGATTTAAATATTTGCTCAAAAACGGTCAGACAGGTCTTTCCGTTGCTTTCGATCTTCCAACACTGATGGGATGGGACAGCGATGCAGAGATAAGTCAAGGTGAAGTAGGGATGTGCGGTGTGGCTGTTTCTTCATTGGAAGATATGGAAACTTTGTTTGATGGTATACCTCTCGATCAAGTATCTACTTCAATGACTATAAATTCACCGGCTTCAATGATTTTTGCATTTTATCTTGCAGTTGCTCAGAAGCAGGGTGTTGCATTTGATAAACTCCGTGGAACCTTACAGAATGATATTTTAAAAGAATACATTGCTCAAAAAGAATATATCTTCCCACCGCGTCCTTCAATGAGGATAATTACAGATATGATTGAGTATTGCACAAATGAAGTTCCTCAGTGGAATCCTATTTCCGTAAGCGGTTATCACATCCGCGAAGCCGGCTCCACTGCGGTACAGGAGTTAGCTTACACTCTTGCCGATGGATTTGCATACATAGAGGCGTGCATTGAAAGAGGATTGGATGTAGATAGTTTTGCACCGCGCATATCATATTTCTTCAATTCACATCTCGATTTTTTTGAAGAGGTTGCAAAGTTTCGTGCAGCAAGAAGAATATATGCGAAGCGGATGAAAGAAAACTACGGTGCTAAGAATTCCCGCTCCTGGTGGTTGAGGTTTCATACACAGACAGCCGGTTGTACATTAACAGCGCAACAGCCTGAAAATAATATTGTGCGCACGGCATATCAAGCTTTAGCTGCGGCTTTGGGAGGCACACAGTCGTTACATACAAATTCTATGGACGAAACACTAGCTCTGCCAAGTGAAAAGGCTGCAAAGATTGCATTGCGCACCCAGCAATTGCTTGCATTTGAAACAGGTATTATAAACACTGTCGATCCCTTGGGCGGAAGTTATTACGTTGAGTCTTTAACAAATAAAATGGAAGAAGGAGCATACAAAATTTTTGAAGAGATAGATTCGCTTGGTGGTGTTATTCCGGCCATCGATACCGGGTATTTTCAAAAAGAGATTGCCGATGCTGCCTATCGATACCAAAGAGAATTGGAAAAGAAAGAAAAGATTGTTGTTGGTGTTAATGAGTTTATTGAAGAAGATGAAAAGATAGAAATCCCGATACTTACAGTTTCTCCCGAAGTGGAAATTAAACAATCTAAATTACTTTCCGAACTAAAACAGAGCAGGAATCGAGAAGCGGTAGAGGCGAGCTTGAAAAAATTAAGCGATGCTGCATTAAACGGGAAAAATCTAATGCCTATCTTGGTTGAAGCTGCCGCTAATTATGTAACACTGGGTGAAATGGTTAGTCAACTGAAAGTACATTTTGGAACGTATGAAGAAACGGTAGTATTTTAATGTTGTTCGAATATTTGAAATTAATCCGCGTTCATCATTGGATTAAGAACGCATTTGTTTTTGTACCGATAATCTTTGCTAAGTTGTTTTTCAGTCTTGATTATCTCAATCAAGTGATACTTGCATTTTTCGCCTTCTCAATTGTATCGAGTATTATTTATGTATTCAACGATTTGTTTGATATAGAACCGGACAAACTTCATCCGCGTAAAAAACATCGTCCGTTGGCAGTAGGAAAAATTTCAAAAAATTCCGCAAATATCGTTATTGCTGTATTGACTCTTCTTTTTGTATTCTCTTTGCAGTTATTTAATTGGAAGTTCAATTTTATTTTAATTGTTTACGTAGTTTTAAATGTATTATATACATTAGTATTGAAAAATATTGTGATTATTGATTTGATTTGCATCGGTGCGGGATTTCTGTTGCGTGTTATTGGCGGTGCGGTAGTGATTGATATTTATATTTCAAATTGGCTCATTTTAACGACACTGTTCATTTCGCTTTTCCTTGCTGTGATGAAACGGAGATCGGAATTGGTTATCGTAGAGAATGAGAGTGAAACAAGGAAAGTGTTGAGTGATTATTCGATAAAATTTATTGATCAGATCGCAACCATTTCAGCCGGTGCAGTTATTTTGTGTTATGCTTTATATTCCGTTTCCGAAAGAACGATAAGCGTCTTCAAGACCGATAAAATTATTTATACCCTTATTTTCGTTATCTTTGGAATATTTCGTTATATGTATTTGGTGTATCGAAAAAGTCAAGGCGAAAGTGCAATTGAAATTATGCTGACCGATTTACCTATGCTTATAAATATTCTTTTTTACTTTATTGTCATCACTCTTGTTATATACGTTTCATAGCAAAGTCAAATGAATACAAAAATATAAATTATGCAGTATGAAATAATAATATTGATAATACTTTTATTACTGAGTGGATTTTTCTCTTCCTCCGAACTTGCATTCGTTGTAGCGAATAAACTAAAGATTGAATTACGTGCACGAAAAAATAATCTAGCGGCAAAGAACGCTCACTATTTTGTAGAAAATCCTCAATTGTTTTTTTCAACTATTCTTATTTCAAATAATATTGTGAATATCACATTTGCCTCACTTTTCGCCTATTTCATATCCAGTATTTATCACTTAACTGAATTAGAAATTCTATTGTTCTCAACGGTTCTACTTCTTTTTATAGGTGAATTAATCCCGAAATATCTAGCAAGAGAATTAGCTGATAGTTATATACTTGCAGCTATTATTCCGATTAGGGTAATTACTTTTTTAATGTATCCTATTGTAAAATTGATTTCTACAATTTCAGGAATCTTAACACGTACTGATAAAATGGAAGTTGAAGAAGCCTACTTACTTGAAAAGGAGGATATACAAAATTTGTTGGAAGAAAGCAGCGAGGCAGGTAAAGTAGATGAAGAGGAATATGATATAATAAATAAGATTATGGAACTGCGGGAACAGAAAGTGTATGAGGTGATGACGCCTAGAACCGATATTGTTGGTATTGATATTAATTCTACAATTCAAGAAGCTTTGGATGTCTTTATTGAATCGGGATATTCTAAACTTCCCATTTATGATGAAAACTTAGACAATATTAAAGGGATTGTTATTACCTATGATATGTTTCGCAATCCTGAGAATTTGAAATCGGTGATGAGAGATGTAATATTTGTACCCGAAACCAAAAGAAGTCTTGATATGCTGAATGAATTTCTAGATAAGCGAATATCATTCGCTGTTGTGGTTGATGAATTCGGTGGTACTGCAGGAATCATAACAGTTGAAGATATTATTGAAGAGATGCTTGGTGAAATACGAGATGAGTATGATGTTGATGAAGAAATTTGTCAACGAATCGATAAATACAATTTCGTAATCGGCGGTAAAGTGGAAATCGATTACGTTAATGAAGAGTTCAATCTCGCTGTACCGGAAGGTGATTACGAAACCATCGGAGGTTATATCACAAATGCTATCGGCAAAATACCCTTAAAGGGGGAAACTTTTTCTGTAGATCATTTTCACGTGTTAATAATCCGCTCAAGCAAAACAAGAATTGATCTTGTTAAACTTACCGTTGATCATGCGAAATATGAAGAAATTATTAATTTAGACTGATAATTACTTCACTATCAAGAATACTAAACAATGAATCATCCCATAATTTTATTCGACGGCGTTTGTAATTTCTGTAATGCATCGGTTAATTTTGTCATCAAAAGGGATAAAAACAGAATATTTCGTTATGCCGCTCTTCAATCTGCTGCGGGACAGAGACTTCTTGAAAAATATAACTTATCATGCGGAGTTAATGATACTTTTATTCTAGTCGAAGGAAAAAATATTTATCAAAAATCAACAGCATCTCTACGTGTTCTAAAATCTTTACCATTCTTGTGGAAGCTAATGTTGTCTCTGTTCTTAATACCAACTTCTTTAAGAGATTTAATTTATAATTTTATTGCTGGAAACAGATATAAGTGGTTTGGAAAAAGGGCAGAGTGTATGATTCCCACACCTGAGGTTCGGAATCTGTTTCTTAAGTGAATCTCAATTTCTATATCGATACGATTCTATTTTACGATTTTTTACTATCTTTACACGTCTTTTAAAAGTACATTGAGCGATAATTGAATTTCAAATTAACTGCAACAGATTCTCATTCGAAAGCAAGAGCCGGTATTTTAGAAACAGATCACGGTATTGTAGAGACACCTATTTTTATGCCTGTAGGGACTCAAGGAACGGTTAAAGCGGTTACGCAAAGATGTTTGATGGAAGACATTCACGCACAAATTATCCTCGGCAATACTTATCATTTGTATCTTAGACCTGGTACCGATGTACTGGAGAAAGCTGGGGGATTACACAATTTTATAAATTGGCAAAAACCGATTCTAACAGACAGCGGCGGATACCAAATCTATAGTCTTGCGGAGTTTAGGGAATTAAGTGAAGAAGGAGTTGAGTTCCGTTCACATCTGGATGGTTCGCTGCATCAATTTACACCGGCAAAAGTAATTGAGATTCAACGTAAGATAGGTTCGGATATCATGATGGTGCTGGATGAATGTACACCTTTCCCATGTGAATACGAGTATGCGAAAAAATCCCAAGAGTTGACATCAGCATGGGCATTGTTGAATAAACAAGCTTTTGAAAAATCACAACCATTTTATGGACACAATCAATTTTTATTTGGAATTATACAAGGAAGCATTTATAAAGACTTGCGTGAGATATCTGCAAAAGATATTACCGAACTGGATTTAGACGGATATGCCATCGGGGGGCTTGCAGTTGGTGAACCTACGGATATAATGTATGAAATGGTAGATTTTACAACCGACTTTTTGCCAGGAGAAAAACCAAGATATCTTATGGGTGTTGGGCGACCGGAGAACATTTTTGAAGCAATCGAGCGGGGTATCGATATGTTTGATTGCGTGATGCCGACACGCAATGCGCGTAATGCTTACTTATTCACTTCGCAAGGTGTGATTTCTATGCGCAATTCAATGTATAGAGAAGATTTCAATCCATTGGATGAAAATTGCGATTGTTACACTTGCAGAAATTATACACGGGCATATCTGAGGCATTTATTTATCGCAAAAGAAATTTTGGCGTTGGAATTAGCTACAATACATAATCTTACTTTTTACCTAAATTTGGTAGGAGAGGCTAGAAAAAAGATTATTGACGGCTCCTTTAGTGAGTGGAAAAACAAAATTATTAGTAAATTAGCGATAAACATAAATTCAATTAAGGAGGATTAAGTGGAATATTTACTAGCAATGGCTCCGCAGAATGGAGGCGGCGGTATGATGAGTACTTTAATAATGTTTGCTGCAATCTTTGCGATCTTTTATTTTATGATTATTCGTCCTCAGCAAAAACGTGCGAAGGAAAGAGCAAAATTATTATCCCAATTGCAGAAGGGAGATAAGATTGTAACAAGCGGCGGTCTTCATGGCACAATAGTCGGAATAGAAGAAAAAACTTGTCTGATCGATATCGGTAACAATGTGAAGATAAAATTCGAAAGATCTGCTATTGCTTCGGTTACAAGGGCGAAAGAAGGTTAAAGAATTATTTGAAATTTGATGATAAAAAAGAGACTAATTTCAGTCTCTTTTTTTATTTTATAGTGTAAGTTTCAATAAGAGTGGTAATGCAATGAAGGAATTAGGAAAAGCACAAAATTTCCTCGCAATTGAGAAGAAGTATTCAGCTTATAAAACTTCCAAGATAGTAATTCTTTCTGCTCCCTACGAAAAAACGGTAAGTTATGGCAAAGGGACAAAAGACGGTCCGAGCGAAATTTTAAAAGCATCTCATTATGTAGAATTTTATGATGAAGAACTTAATCGCGAACTTTGTTTTGAAAAAGGTATTTGTGCTATCGAACCGATAAAACTCGATAAAATGACTCCTCAAAAAGCATTGGATAAAATATACCAAACGGTAAATAAATGTATTGATGACGACAAGTTTGTTGTGACGTTGGGGGGTGAACACACAATATCGGTAGCTCCAATAAAAGCACATTTTGAAAAATTTCCCGACCTAACTGTTTTGCAATTCGATGCTCATTCC
>CAZKNM010000046.1:0-4083 GCA_964554135.1 uncultured Melioribacteraceae bacterium | reverse complement strand
AATGGCGCGTGTATCTGAATTTACTACCGATATAGTCCAAGTTGGAATAAGAGCTCAATGTATTGAGGAAGCTCAATTCATTAAAGAAAAGGGAATTAAGACTTTTTATGCACGGGATATCCGCACAATGAAATTCGGTAAATTCTGGCACTGGAGAGTTCTGAGCAAGCTGAATAAAAACGTATACATAACTTTTGATGTCGATGGATTAGATCCTTCAATAATATCGGCCACAGGTACACCTGAACCTGGCGGATTGTTTTGGGATGAAACAATGAATCTTGTTAAACTGATCGGGAAGAAGAGAAACATAGTAGGATTTGACGTGGTGGAATTGGCGCCATCGGCTAATCATCCATCGTCTAACTTTACCGCTGCAAAATTGGTATATAAAATGCTGAATTATGCTTTTCAAGTTAAAAGCAAATAAAAGCAAATTAATCATTGATTAATAGAAAAATATTTCCAAAAATTAGGAATGAATTTTCTTTGAGGAATAAAAAAGTGAAAAAAATATTTCATTCGTTTGTTTTCTTTGTGCTGTTGGCAAGTATAGCCTCAGCTCAATCCAATAAAGTGTATGTAGCAAACATCGAGGAAGAAATTGATCTCGGTTTAGCTCCTTATATCCGTCGTGTAATCTCTGTTGCCGAAGAGAACCAGGCTGAAGCGATAATATTCAGGATCAATACTTTCGGAGGCAGAATTGATGCTGCAACACAGATCAAAGATGCTATTCTGAATTGTAAAGTAAAGACGATTGCATTTATTGATAAAAGAGCCATTTCAGCAGGTTCACTGATCGCTCTTTCATGCGAGAAGATTGTAATGGTTCCCGGAGGATCGATGGGAGCCACTACAGTAGTGGATCAAGCAGGCGAAAAGCAATCGGAAAAATATCAGTCCTTTATGCGTTCGGAGATGAGAGCCACTGCCGAAAAGAACGGGCGCCGGACAGACATAGCCGAAGGTATGGTTGATGAAACGATCATTGTGCCTGGTCTAGTTGATGGTACAAAATTGATTACACTTACTTCCGAAGAGGCGCTTAAATATGGTATGGCGGATGTAATTCTATCCTCTCAAAGTGAAGTACTGGAATATTTTAATTTGGGGAAGGCCGAAGTTGTAAGTGAAGATGAAAGCTGGGCTGAAAGTGTATTAAGATTTATCAATAATCCGATAATTTCTTCCTTACTGATTATGATAGGATTGGTAGGTTTGTTCACAGAAGTAAAAACACCTGGCTGGGGTTTACCCGGAACGCTGGGTGTAATTGCTCTACTTATTTTCTTTGGAGCAGGGTACATTCTGGAAATTGCATCGGTAATTGAAATAATAATTTTTGTTATAGGTGTTATTCTACTATTGATAGAAATATTTCTCATACCGGGATTTGGGATTGCAGGTGTTATCGGAATAGTGATGATGGTTGCTGGTTTGTTTTTGGGTTTGATCTCGGATTTCAAAATGATAGACTTTGATATAATTTCCATTGCTATTATCCAGCTAGCCGGTTCTTTCGTTATGGCGTTTGTTTTTATTTATTTGCTTTCCAGAGTTTTACCGAAGACGCAAATATGGAATAGATTAATTCTTCAAGAGAATATAGATTCTACTTCAGGGTATATCTCCAAATTGGATTTAAATCACTTGATTGGGAAAAAGGGAGTTGCATTAACTGATTTAAGACCTTCCGGAACAGCCTTAATTAATAAAAAACGTTTTGATGTTGTTACAGGCGGAGAATACATTTTGAAAGGAGTCAATATTATTGTGAAATTTGTGGAAGGTTCAAAAGTTGTCGTTGAGGAGGATAGGAAATAATCCTCCTCTCTAGTTGCTCAAATTATCTCAATAATATTTGTGCTAACGGTAATATCTTTCCGTGAAGCCTTTTCTGTTTTACCTTTATCATCTGTTGCTTCTACTATGCCTTGAGTCTCAATACGAGTAGTGGTATTTGAATTCACTAATTGTCCGGTATCAATATTGAATCTGATAGTTCCGCTTCCGGTTACTACAGGTTTATCAAAGTAATAATGAATGTTCTTTTCTGTGTAAGTATTGTCCCCGCTTGCTTTAATATTCAATGCTGCACTGAATTCGGCAATTTTATTGTTGTCTATTTCGAAGACATTAGCAAGTCTGAAGGAAGCGATATTTTCTATCTGAAAAGTTGCTAGTGAAGATGGGTAGCGGTACTGCCAACTTGAGTCGATCGCTACTTCTTTTTCCGGTAATATTCTAAATAAATGTTGTGTTAATGGTTTTATCAATAAAGCAGATAAGTTTTCCGCGACACCTGCTTTCTCCTGATCGGTTAATTTCTGTTCGTATTTTTGAATAGCCGCCATTCTTTCGATTATTTTATCTAAGAAATAGATATTTAAAATTTGACCTTTATCATTAATCTTGGCTTTATAAGTCGAGTTTTTAAGTGTTTCATATTCGAGATACTGCATCTTTTCGTCATCCGGTAACACCATATTGGAGTTATATGTTACTGTTTGACCATTATACGAAGCTTTTAGATCGATCGAACCGATGTTGATAGAGACGTCTGCAATTTTATCACTGCTTACGGATAAAATGTCTATGGCAAATTTATATTTTATCGTTTGAATAACATCAATATTCACTAATGTATCTGATGAAACAGTTTGATTAGTATTGGTTATAGTAGTAAGTGCATAATCGTACCGATCACCTTTTTTGAATTTATATTTGAGATCATATTTGGCTGCTTTATCAATAGAAGAAGGGACAATCCTATTTTCAGCAGTTGTCGAATCTTCTCCGGAAGTATTATCGGAATTTTTATTTTCTTTGCCACAACCGACAAATGTAACCGTAATCAATAATAACCAAATTAATTTCTTCATCTTTACCTTTTGTTTTCTTAATTCATTACCAGCCGAAATTTTCAATGATTTCTTTCCTAGAGAAAAAATGAGCAATTTCTTTTAAAGCGTTTTCATCGGAATCGGAACCATGGATAATGTTTTCTTGAATATTTTCTGCGTATAATTTTCTGATTGTTCCTTCTTCTGCTTTCTTTGGATCGGTTGCACCGATTAGTTTTCTGAAATCTTCGACCGCATTTTCCTTTTCTAAAGCGATAGGGACACACGGACCGGAAGTCATATAGGTAACTAGATCAGTGAAAAAAGACCTTTCTTTATGTACCTCATAAAATCCTTTGGCTGAATCTTCCGTCAGTCTTGTCATTTTCATTGCTTTTATTTTAAATCCGGCTTCGGTTATATTAGTAATAACTTGACCAATTAGATTTTTTCTAACACAATCAGGTTTTAGTATTGCTAGTGTTCTATTTCCCAATTACTCCTCCTTTATTGCTTCCAATTATACTATTATGAAAATCGCCGATGTTTGTCGGGGATTTGAAGTAGCGTTATTTTCTCATCCCTTTTCTGGGAGTTTTTTTCGGTTTAATCTTTCGAACAGATTTCTTTTTTGCAATACCTTTTTTCTTTGCTTTAACCTTAGTCTTAACCTTTGATAATGCTTTCAGCATTGTTGAACCTATATCCGCGGGACTTACGGCTACATTAATGCCTGCTTTTTTCATTGCATCTATTTTTTCGGCAGCAGTTCCTTTTCCGCCTGAAATGATTGCTCCGGCATGTCCCATTCTTCTACCGGGAGGAGCCGTACGTCCGGCAATAAATCCAACGACAGGTTTCTTCACATATTTTTTAATGAACTCAGCCGCAGTCTCTTCTGCGGTACCGCCGATTTCACCTATCATTACAATGCCTTCGGTATCAGGATCGTCATTAAATAATTTTATGATATCGATAAACTGCGAACCGACAACCGGATCACCGCCAATACCAATACATGTCGATTGACCTATACCGTGATCAACTAATTGTTTTACGGCTTCATATGTTAACGTTCCACTCCTCGATATAACACCTACTTTACCTTTTTTGTGAATAAATCCTGGCATGATACCGATTTTTGCCTTTCCCGGCGAGATAATTCCTGGGCAGTTAGGTCCGATCAATGTAATGCCTTTTCCCTTGATCGAGTTATAAACGTTCACCATATCTTTTG
>CAZKNM010000045.1:0-21748 GCA_964554135.1 uncultured Melioribacteraceae bacterium | reverse complement strand
GCGAACTTTTGAGTTTACTTCTTCTAATGAAATATTTTCCTTTAAAAGGACATAAGTATAGCCGCTTATTACATTCCAATTACTTAGATACCCCGGTGTAATTACTTTTTCATAAGTTATATATGAAACAATGTAATTGAAATTTATGTGTGAATTATTCGGTGGATCTTTGAGTACTGCTGTGACGGTGCAATCGAAACTGTTATTTATGCGTATCGTATTACCAATCGGATTCCGGTTCGGAAAATATTTTTCTGCAGTAGTTTCTGTCAACACTATTGAATATGGCTCCGTTAAAGCTGTTCTCTGATTTCCCAATAAAAATTCGTAAGAAAATAATTCAAAGAAAGAGTTCTCAGCCCACCATCCGAAGTTTTCGGTAAATTTTTTATCATTACCAGCATCAAGAATTACACCGTTACCCATGTTATTAAAACGGGCATGAGCAATGACTTCAGGATAATCCTTAACTAATGCAGGACCAACGGCAGTGTGCATTAAAGCAATAAACTGCCCGCGTCCATTGAAATCCATTTCCACACGGTAAATATTATCATAATTCATGTTGAATTTATCAAAGCTAAATTCAAATTGTACAAACAATAGAATTAAAATGAAGCAGGTTAATCCGAGCGATAAGCCGAGGATATTTAGAAATGCATAAGTTTTTTGCCGGATTATGTTTCTTAGAGCCACTTTTAAATAATTTTTGATCATCTTATCACCTTACAGAATTGAAAATAGTCGCCAATAGTAAAGATGATTAAGTGACTTAAATGTTGCCATAAAGAATTGTTTTTTTCGATTGAGGATTCAACTACTTCATTTAATAATTGAAGTGTGGTTAGAAGGTTTGTCTCAATGAAGTGAAAGCCGGAGAGCGAAAGTTATCGCTCCCCGCTTATTAAGCAACATCTCATTCAAAACGCAGACTATTTACCGGATTTGCAAGTGCTGCCTTAACTGCCTGACAACTTACCGTTATAAATGAAATAAAGAAAACTAACACCGCGGTAAGTATAAAAATCCATATTCCGATTTCCGTTTTATATGCAAAGTTTTGAAGCCATCTATCCATTAAATAAAATGCAATTGGCATAGCTATGATGTTTGCAATCAAAATCCACTTTGCGAACTCTTTAGAAAGCAGCAAGACAATCCCTATTACGCTTGAACCCATCACTTTTCTTATGCCGATTTCCTTTGTTCTCTGTTCAGCTGCGAAAGTGATTAAACCGAACAGACCAAGACAAGCAATAATAATTGCCAATCCTGCAAATGAAGAAAATAATTTGCTTGTACGTATCTCAGGTTCATACATATCGGCAAAATACTCATCAAAGAAAGTATAGTTTATTGGTTCATCCGGCGCAAAATTATTCCACTCTGTTTTAATATAATCAACTGTTGCCATTATGTTGTCAGTTGAGACTTTAACGGAGAGAAAGTTTAAGTCATTATCTCTTCTTAAAAGAAATGCCAGTGGTCGAATCGGTTCCTGCATTTTTTGAACATGAAAGTCTTCTACTACACCTATGATGTTTAAATAAACTCTACCTACATCATAGCTCGTCAATAATAGCTTCCTTTCCAATGGTGAATTGTAACCGAGCATTTTTACCGCTGTTTGATTTAGAATAACAGCCATCGTATCTTCACCATGCTGCTTAGAAAATCCTAGCCCCTCAACTAATCTAAACTTGTATGTATCCAGAAATTTGTCATCAATGACAATTGTAACAGGTGTAAACTGCTCTTCCGATCCGTCATCCTTTTTAAATACAGCAAGATTTAAATCATAATTCTGTAATGAATTAGAGCTTGTGGCATTCAGCATCTTTGGATTTAGCAGTAGCTTTTCCTTAAAGGATTCCAATTGCTCACCCAGTGCGGTTGCATTTTGAATTACAAAAATTTGATCCGCATTATATCCAAGATCTTTACTTTTTATGTAACTCATTTGTGAAAGAACAACTGTAGTAGCGACAATCAGCACAACGGAAACAACAAACTGGAATACAACTAAACTTCTTCTAATGCCGATCCCTTTCGTACTTTTAAATACTTTTCCTTTCAATGCCAGCACCGGTTGGAAGGATGTTATAAACAATGCAGGATAAATACCTGCAACTAATCCGACAATAATGGCGAAAGCAAACAATGAAGGCAGCAAATACCAATTGGAGATGTAATCTATTCCCAAATCTTTTTCTGCAACAGAACTTATTAATGGTGTTAATATTTCTATCAGTACTAATGCCGCTATTACTGCGATGAATGTTAAAAGAATTGTCTCTGCTAAAAATTGATACATCAACTGTCCCCTGCTGGAACCCAAAACTTTTCTCACCCCAATCTCATTTGCGCGTTTTGTAGAACGGGCCGTTGATAGGTTTACAAAGTTTATGCAAGCAATCAATAATATAAATACTGCTATTGCCGATAAGAAGTAAAGAATTGTTGTATCTCCCGAATCCTTAAATTCGTTATAAACACCAGGAGTGAGATGGATTGACAACAAAGGTTGAAGGAAAAATTCAAATTTATTACCTGCCGTAGTGAATGCCTTATACGGTGTACCCATCACATCGGATACATTTCTTTCAATTAAAGCAGGCAGTTTGGCATTAAGTTCTTTCCACGAGACATTCTTTTTTAAAATAAAATAAGTATGTGCAAAATTATTCAACCATTGTGTGTTTTTACTCTCAGAAAGTGCACCTATCGATGCGAGGAAATCAAATTCGAAAAGAGAATTGCCGGGCATCTTTTCTGCAATCCCTGTTACCTCATAATCTTTTCCTTCGGTTGTACGTATTATTTGCCCGAGTACCGAGATGGAACCAAAATACTTTTCCGCCGTCTCTTCGGTTAATACAATTGTGTTTGGTTTACTCAGCGCAGTTTTAGGATTACCTTGCACAAGCTTTATACTGAACACATCGAAAATCGTGGAATCAGCGAAGAAGAATTCTCTTTCTTTTATCTTGTCTCTTCCTTTATAAACAAATTGAAGGTCTCTTCTTAATCGAACTGTTTCAAGAACTTCTGGGAAATCCTTTTTTAATGTTTCGGCTAAAATAGGAGGAGTATTAGCAACACTTATATCGGTTTCACCAAATTTAACATGCATTGTTATACGATAAATATCATCTGCATTTTTATTGAAAGCGTCAAACGCCATTTCATCTTTTACAAACAATGTAATTACCAAGAAGACTGAAATGCCAATGGCTAGTCCTAAGATATTAATCAATGAAAAGACTTTGTTTTTTAGAAGATTGCGGAAAGCTGTTTTGAAATAGTTCTTTAGCATTTATCCCCCTATTCGTATCTAAGCGATTTAATCGGATTTGCAATCGCTGCTTTAATTGTCTGATAACTGACAGTTGCAATGGCAATGAACAGTGCAATTAATCCAGAAAGAATAAAAAGCCAGATACTGACCTCAATCTTATATGCAAAATCCTGAAGCCACTTATTTATAAATAGATAAGCGACAGGCCATGCAATTAAATTTGCAACAATTACCCACTTCACAAATTCCCTTGAAAGAATTAAGACAATGCCTACAACGGACGAACCCAATACCTTTCTGATGCCTACTTCTTTTGTCCTTTGCTCGGTTGTATAAGCAGCAAGACCGAAAAGCCCCAAACAAGAAATTATAATCGCGAGTCCTGCAAATACATTAAACAATTGAGAGATTTTTATTTCCATCAGGTAAAGTCGATTATATGTATCGTCGAGGAACTCATATTTGAAAGGATAATTGGATGCAAACTTTTTAGTTACATTTTCGATACCTGCTATAGTTTGTTGCACATTTCCCGGTTTTAATTTAATGAAGATATTGAAATGCCAAGGTCTGTACATGTTGAAAACAAAAGGTCCCATTGGGCTATGCAACGATAGAAAATGAAAATCTTTTACAACACCGATTATTTTTACAAACCTTTTTTCTTCCGGAAATGCAGGGTGACTGAAGTAAACAATTTTACCGATTGGATTATCAAATCCCATCAGCTCTGCAGCCGATTCATTTATTATTACAGCCTCTGTGGAATCTGTTGGAAAAGCCGGATTAAAATCTCGTCCTTGAACAAGTTTCATTCCCATCGTGCTAAAAAAGTCGTAATCGATCATCGTGTATCTCATTCCAATTGCATCCTCATCCATATGTCCTTCCCAATTAATCCCGATATTTTGATTCACATCGAAAGGTTGAGTTGCTGAAGCGGATAAGTTTATAATACTAGTATTATGCAATAATTCAGATTTATAAGCGTCGAACTTATTCATCAGTTCAATATTATTAGGAAGTGTTAGAATCATATCCCTATCCATTCCCAAATCAGCTTCACGTACATAATCCATCTGTTCCTTTACAAGGAGAGTGCAAATTATTAAACTAATGGAAATAGTGAATTGGCCAATTGTGAGAATTTTTCTGAAGAAAACTCCCTTAACACTTGAAGAAGCGCCGCCTCCTTTTAATACAGTTGTAGGTTTGAATGACGATAAAATAAATGCCGGGTATATTCCTGCAAATATACCTGTGAATAATGCCAATACAGCTAGCAGCAATAAGAAATTGGAAACATCCCCACCTAAAAATGATAAAGACTTTCCTGCAAAATTGTTAAAACTGGGGAGCGTCAGTTCAACTATTACAACTGCAATCAATGTGGCGAGGAAGGAAGTAAAAATCGATTCACCTAAAAATTGTAATATGAGTTGTTTTCGCTGAGCACCATTTACTTTTCTTACACCCACTTCTAGTGCCCGTTTTGCAGCTCTTGCAGTAGAAAGATTCATAAAATTTGCACAAGCAATTATCAAAACAAATATGGCAATAGCAGAAAAAATATAAACGAGTTTAACCAATCCGGCTTCACCCGTTTCGTATAAATGCAACGTTGAATAATTTTGCAGTTTTAGAGAACCTTCCCATTCAGGATTGACATATTTCGTGTAAAAGTCTTCCAACTTTTTGTTAAATTCTTCCACCGAAGCATTTCTATTTAACAGTACATATGTCCAACCTGAAAATTCCCAGCTTTCCCTTCTTTGTAAAGGCATTAAATCGATACTGCTTGCGATATTAAATTGAAGAGTTGAATTGGACGGCATTTTTTTGACAATGGCGGTAACCTTAAAATCTCTCTCAAATATATCCGAATAAACTCGTTTGCCGATCGGATTATCATCACCGAAATATTTCTTCGCAGTTTCTTCGGTCATAATGAACGAGTACATATCCGGTAAAGGATTCAATGGATCACCGGCAACGAATTCAAAAGAAAATATTTTGAAGAATTCAGGATCGACAAGATAAATATTCGATTCGTCATATGATTTATCGTTGTATATTGCTAATGATCTAGCCCACGGGATGAAGTTCGTATATGCTTCAATTTCCGGGAAAAGCATTTTCATTTCCCTGCCCAGTTTGAGTGATGAATTTGAAATTATTCTGCCGTCGGTAAGTTCCGTATTTACACGATAAAGACGATCAATATTTAGGTGAAACCTGTCGTAACTCAACTCATCTGTTACCCACATTGTGATAAGGATGAAACAAGCGATACCTAGTGCTAATCCGAAAATGTTGATAAAGGAATATCCTTTATTCTTATTCAGATTTCTTAACAGTACTTTTAAATAATTCTTAAACATTTGTCCCCCTATTTATTCATCCCTAATAGCATCTGCCGGATTTAGTGTAGCAACATTATAAACTTGTGTACTCACGGTAATTAATCCTATACAAAGTACAATCAAAATAGAAATAAAAAACGGTACAATACCGAACTGAACATAATAAACATAAATGCTTGATATGAAAATGTTAACCATATAGTAACCTGAACCTATGGCAATAACACTGGCAATTATATACAGTACTGCATATTCTCTTGAAATCAGCCGACCGATGCTCAACACGGTAGCCCCAAGCACTTTTCTAATTCCGATTTCTTTTGTTCTCTTAGCTACATTTAACGAAATGAGCGCGAATAAACCCATTGCAGAAATTATCAATGCAATAAAAGCAATATAAAACATAATAGTCCCAATAGCGTTCGACACATTAATCGCTTCTTCGATAATTTGAGATTGATAAAAACCAGCAAACGGACGATCAGGAAATGTCTGCTTCCATTCCTTTTCAATATCATTAAAAACTGTTTTCGGACTATCTCCTGTGAATTGAGCAACTAAATAATTACATCTTTCGGGTTTAGCAAACACCACGACCAACGGTTCAATTTTTCGCCAAACACTATTTATATTAAAATCTTTGAGTAATCCGATTACTCGATATTCTTTCTCATTTCCTTCATCCCGAATTTTCAAAGTCTTGTCTTTTATTGAATTCCAGCCGTACTCTTCCATAAATGTTTGATTGACCAACACTGACTCATCGTAATCCGTTAACATATTTGTATTAAAACTTCTTCCCTCAATAATTTTCATTTCCATGGTTTCTACATAGTTATCGCCGAACTCAAGGTAACTTAATTGTGTATTCTTCTCATCAACAACAGCTTCAGTTAAGGCATAGCCGAATCCGACTAAATAACGGGTACTGGAGATATTTGTAATTTCAGAATTGGCCTGAAGCTTTCCCTTAAATAGTTCATACTCATCATTGTTTTCAATAGGAACGATGACGATATTATCTCTATCGAATCCCATATCGTAATTTTTAACAAAATCGGCATTCAGATTAAAAATAATCCCGCAAATAATTGTTGTAATAGATAAAGCAAATTGGAAAACCAAAAGGATACGGATTAATAAATTCGAACCTCTGAGTTTCTGTTTGTTCTTAAGTATATGCACTGATTTAAATCCGCTGATATAAACTGCCGGGTATGCACCCGCAGCTAAGGCGGTAAATAATAAAAGAACAACTAAGAAAATCATAAAATTGATGCTCTCGAAATAATTCATTGTTAGATCAAGCTCAGGCCAGAGACTATTATATGCGGGAACAAATATCTCGGCAAAAACAAGACCAAGAACCATCGCGATAAAACATAACAATATATTCTCGCCGAGAAATTGAAATACAATCTGCTTCCTTCCACTCCCCACAACTTTTCGGATTGCAATTTCATTCAACCTTCTGCCGGAAAAAGCAATTGCCGTATTTATGAAATTGAAACATGCCAACAATAAAATTAAAATTGCTACTGCGGAAGGACCCACAATTGCAGCAGGATGCAGCCCTCCCCTGAGAATATTCCCGTACATATCCCTTGAGTGCAAAGCAACCTGAGTAAACGGATCTAAATAAAATCCTTCTACCTGCCAGGTTGAATTGGTTTTAATTGCAATATCTTTATATGATTTCAATTGCTTTTGAACCTCGGATAACGGGTAATTTTTTGCTATCTGTATGAATGTCGTTCTGGACCAGTTGCTCCAGGAATCTATATCATAATCAAAAAGGTCTTTAAATCTTATCATGGGGAATGTAATCTTAAGAGGCATACTGGAGTTCTTTGGTGAATTTTCGATAACACCGTTTATTAAAAAACTATACTTCTTTCCATCTGCAGTTAAAACGATTTGCTTGCCGACCGGATTAATATCACCAAAATACTTTATCGATATCTCCCTGCTTATCACGATCCCGTTTTCATTCGACAGCATTTCTTTTGATCCGTAAACCAACGGATAAGTAAACATTTCGAAGAAGTCTTCATCAATAAAGTGAAACGATTCATTAAAGACTTTATCTTCATACCTGATTGTCCCACTCCCAAATTGAATTCTGGTAAATTTCTCAACACCGGCAATATCGTTTTTAAGATTTGGAGCCAGAGGCATCGGAGTTATTCCCCAATTCTCCTGGTTATTGTTTACAATTTTATAACTGTTTAACCTATAGATTTTATCAGCGTTTTCATGAAATGTATCGAAGCTCTGGCTGAATTGATAATTGACATACGCCGCAATACTGCATGCAATTGCAACGCCTAAACCTGCAATATTAATTATCGTGTACATTCTATTCTTAATTAAATTTCGTAATGCAGTTTTAAAATAATTTTTTAACATTGTTATATCCCATAAATTATTTACTATTCATATCTAAGTGAGTTAATCGGATTAGCAACAGCTGCTTTGAGAGCCTGAAAACCAACGGTCAGCAAAGCTACAATTAATGCCAAAGCTCCGGAAACCAAAAAAATCCAAATTCCTATATCAATTCTATATGCAAAATCTTCCAACCATTTATTCATCAAATAATAAGCGACTGGCAAGGTAATTTTAAAATAGTTCTGAAGCATTTTTACTCCCGTATCAATTTCAACATATAGAATTTGTCAACTACCATGCCTACCTGAATTGCCTTTGTTTTTAGACTTTTGATGGATTTTCGAATGTATCTAAAACCAAACTTGTTCGGCACAGAACATTACTGTTCGATATCGAACATAGATAATTTAGCTTGCAAAGTTAGACCGGACAATTTTCTGAGGTGTGAAGTAATTATAGATTCGGCAAGTTTAAAAGAGGAACAGCCGGATACCGTAAAAGATCTTCCGGCTGCTCATGGCTAACGGGATTATGTTATTTCCCCCTTACCCCCGAAATTTCATTGTACTTGGGTATGGAGTATGCATCGAGAAATTATTTTTCAATCCATCCATCCGAGAGTTTAATAATTCTATTACCATATGTTGAATTCAATTCCGAGTGCGTAACTTGTATTATCGTAACTCCATCCTGGTTTAATTTCTTTAGTAACTCCATAATTTCTTTACCTTGATCGGAGTGCAAATTGCCTGTCGGTTCGTCGGCAAGCAGCAATCTCGGTTTTGCAATTATTGCTCGTGCTACCGCTACAAGCTGCTGTTGACCTCCGGACAATTGATTCGGAAAAAGATCCTTCTTTGCTACAATATTAAATCGATCCAGCAGTTCGGCAACAATACCTTTTCTCTCTGATGTTTTCACTTTCTGATAAAGAAGAGGTGTTTCCAAATTTTCATATACGGTAAGTTCATCTATTAAATGATATTGCTGAAATACAAAGCCGATATGTGATCTGTGTATTTCGGATAATTTCTTTTCGCTCATCCTATGTACAGGTTCGTCGTAAAAAAAATATTCACCGCTCGATGGTGTATCCAGCATGCCGAGAATATACAGCAAAGTTGATTTACCGGCACCGGATGGGCCCATTATCGATATAAACTCCCCCTCTCCAACATCAAGATCAATGTTGCGCAATACATACGTCTTGATGAATTTGTTAGTATAATACTTTTCGATACCTCTGAGCTTAATCATTTTTTATCCGTTTAAATTATACATGGAATTTTTCTTTATAATTTTCAGTTACAATATGACCATCGAACAAGTGTACAATTCTATTTCCATATTCGGCATAAGTCGGGGAGTGTGTTACCATTACAATCGTTGTTCCGGCTTCATTCAGGGTAGTCAACATCTGCATTACTTCATCACCTCTCTCGGAATCAAGATTACCGGTAGGCTCATCAGCAAGAATAAGTTTAGGGCTACCGACTATTGCTCTTGCAACGGCAACTCTCTGCTGCTGACCACCCGACAATTGTTGCGGGAAGTGATTTACCCTGTGCATTATTTCCATTTTTTCCAGAACTTCATTGACTTTTTTCTTCCTTTCACTGGATGATACACCCAAATACAACAGAGGTAATTCTACATTCTCAAATACCGTTAATTCATCAATCAAATTAAAACTTTGAAATACGAATCCGATATTTTCTTTTCTCAATTGAGCTCTCTGCCTTTCGGAGAATTTCGATACTTCATTCTCGAGGAAAAATAATTCGCCATCCGATGGATTATCCAGCAGGCCAAGGATGTTCAATAATGTTGATTTACCGCAGCCTGATGGCCCCATTACAGAAACAAACTCACCTTTTTCAATTTCTAGGTTAACATTATTAAGGGCAGTCGTTTCGACTTCTTCGGTAGTGTAGAGCTTTTTAAGATTAACTGTCTTTACCATTTTTAACTCCATTCTATTAAGAAATTAGTTACTAAATTTCGATTTATTATTTATTTGATAACCAGTTTTTCAACATCTCCGTAATTATCATATGAAGATGTAACAACTTTCTCACCGGGTTTTAATCCTTCAAGAACTTCGAATACCTGCGGATTTTGTCTGCCTAATTTAATCGGGCGGCGTATGGCTTCGGTTTCACCTTGATTAAGAACAAAAATCCACTGACCGCCGGTTGTTTGGTAGAATCCCCCCCGGTCTACCAAATTTGCCTCGGAAAGTTCGCCTAACTCAAGTCTGATATGCAATGTTTGTCCCCTACGGATTCCCCTAGGAGCCTCCCCAACGAAAAGCATATCAACCTGGAAGCGTCCATTACTAACTTCAGGAAAAACTGTACTTATAATCAGTTGATAATCTGTTCCGGAAAATGAGAACTCTCCTCCTTGCCCAACAGCAACTCTATCAATAAAATATTCATCAACTGCAACTCTTACTCTAAAATTTTCTATATCGTCAATCTGACCCAGATTTTCGCCTTGCCTAATCGATTGACCGATCTCGGCTGTTAATCTTGTAAGCTGTCCTTTAATGGGAGCGCGGACGGTTAAATTCTCTAATTGCTTCTTTATGAGCTTGAGATTGTTCTCAAGAGTTTCGGTTGAAAATTCCAACTGTTGAATCTGGCCAGCCCTCGATAAAGAATCTTGTAAAAATGTTCGGAAAGTGAGCTCTTTGCTTTTAATAAGGTAATCATATTGATCTTTTGTATTTTCAAATTCATTTTGAGATATAAGATTCTTTTCAAAAAGTCTTCTATTTGTATCATAAAGTCTTTTCTGATTCATTATTTGGTAATCCAAATCCAATAATTGCCTGTTGAGACTTAACAGGCTCTGTTCAAAAGCCAGCCGGGCAGATCGTAAATTGTTAATTTGTTGGAAGACATTAGCTTCGTTATAAATAATATTCAAAGTAAGCGCAGCATTATCCAATTTTACTATCGGATCACCCACTTTCACATGAGCACCTTCTTCAACAAATTTAGTAACAACCGTCCCCCCTTCGGTTACGTCAAGTAAGAATGTCTCTATTGGTTGAACAGTTCCTGTTACGGCTATAAACTCTTGGAATGGTCCATAGGTTACAGTAGAAATTGTAATTCTATCTCGTTCAACATTAAATCTCGAACTCTTATCACTTAAGACGAAGATATAAAGCACTGCAAAAACGAATAAGGCTATTCCGGCAACGGCAGCGATTTTGCGCGGCGGCCATTTCTTTTTCTCAATTTGTTTATCCATACTTCCTCCAATAATTGCTCTTAACTTTTATCGAACCATAGCCAAATCCTCTATAGGATTTTCAACTACTATGCCTGTCATATTTTTGTATAATTTTCATACACGGTTGGCTGAAAACAAAAAAGAATCGCAATTTCCAGAATCTGACCACTTTATTTTAAGCGTTCACTTTTACGACACTGGTGTACGGATACGAACATCTTTTATTTAAATTTCGTAACTTCTAGTCGTTTATTAAGGGAATAAAATTTGAGAAGATTATTGTATCAGGAGTATTAATGATAAAGAACAAACCAAAAGTATTAGTCATCGATGATAATGAAGATGCACTTCTTGCGGCGAAATTATTACTCAAGCCTCATACCGCAGCCATTCATACCGAGAGAGATCCTTATCTCATCCCTCAAATTTTAAAGGCGGAGAATTACGATGTAATTTTTTTGGATATGAATTTCACTAAAGATATGACAAGCGGTCAGGAAGGTTTTTACTGGTTAAAGGAAATAATGCAGATCGATCCTTTTGCTGTTGTGGTATTGATAACTGCTTATGGTGACGTTGAGACTGCCGTGAGAGCATTAAAGGAAGGAGCTACCGATTTTATTTTAAAACCATGGCAGAACGAAAAATTCTTAGCGACATTTTCTTCGGCTCTAAAATTACGGGAATCAAAAATCGAGCTGGAGAATTTGAAGTCGAAACAAAAAATGTTAAGCGCAGATCTGGATCAGAAATTTCACGACCTAATCGGTGTATCCCCCTTAATGCAAAAAGTTTATAATACAGTTGAAAAAGTCGGCGCAACAGATGCAAACATCCTCATCTTAGGTGAGAATGGTACGGGAAAAGAATTGGTCGCCCGTGCAATTCACCGTCAATCCAAACGAGCAGGAGAAGTTTTTATCGCCGTTGATATGGGCGCAATAACTCAAACTCTTTTCGAAAGTGAGCTGTTCGGTCACGTAAAAGGTGCATTCACAGATGCAAAAGAAAACAGAGCCGGGAGATTTGAAGCTGCATCGGGAGGAACTCTCTTCCTTGATGAAATTGGAAATATTCCTGTTGAACTGCAGTCAAAATTATTAACTGTCCTCGAGAATCGGCAGGTAGCGCGTGTCGGTTCCAATAAATATACTCCCATTGATATAAGATTAATATCCGCTACAAATGTTGATATTCATAAAATGGTTTCGGAAAATAAATTCAGACAGGATTTACTATACAGGATAAATACAGTTGAACTGCATATTTCTCCCTTGCGAGAAAGAATTGAAGATATCCCGCTCTTAGCAGAACATTTTTTATCCATATTTAAGAAAAAGTATAATAAGCAGAACTTAACTATCACCGCTGAAACTCTGCAGAAACTCCAGCGCTACAATTGGCCGGGTAATATAAGAGAACTTCAGCATACTATTGAAAGAGGAATTATTTTAAGTGAAAGCGATGAACTCACACCATCCGACTTTTTCTTCTCGTCACAGCAAGCTAAAGAACAAGGGGTTCCGTTCGAAAACTTCAACCTGGAAGAAATTGAAAAGAACATAATCCGAAAAGTTCTCAGCAAATACGAAGGAAACATCACAAAAGCAGCGAAAGAATTGGGACTAACCCGTACTTCTCTTTACAGAAGGATGGAGAAATTTGGTCTTTAACACTTTTAGGACATGACCGAAAAAAATCCAAATATTACTCCTTTTGAACAATTCGAGTCTGAACAAAATTTAGTTCTGGAAATTCGCAATAGTAAAGCAAAAGCATTTGAAATATTATTCAAGAAATATTGCCAATCATTGATATATTTTTCCAGGCGGTATGTATTCGATAAACAAATTGCTGAAAATATTGTCCAGGATGTATTCGCCGGTATTTGGCAAAAGCGGCAGAATCTCGACCCTTCCCAATCAATAAAGGCATATTTATTTGCAGCGGTTAAAAACGAATCCTTCAAATACTTAAGACACATCAACGTCGAATCAAGAAGTTATGATAGAGTTATCAAATTGGTTAATATTGAAAAAACACCCGAAGAAATTCTGGATGAAAAGGAACTAAGAGACAGATTGAATTCTGCAATTAATGACTTGCCCGAAAAATGCCGCGAAATATTTTTTATGAGTAGATTTGACGGGCTAAAATATTCAGAAATTGCCGAAATCTTAGGAATTTCAATAAAAACCGTCGAAACTCAGATGGGAAGAGCATTTAAAAAACTGCGCGAATACCTTGAACCGATTATTACAATGATTTTATTAATTTTCAACATGTTATTTTAATGAACAGAAAGTATCATGGTTTCCTAATAATTTGCAGCCTGTTTTGTAAGGGTAATTCTATTGATAGGGATATAACATAATGGATGTAACAGAAATATTTCTGCTAAGAATAATTTTATGAACAAAGACATCGATAACGAAATTTTAGCAAGGTATTTATCAGGCGAGAGTACTGTCGAAGGAAAAAAGACAGTTGAAGAATGGCTTCGATCAAATCCTCAAAATGCAAAAGTAATAAATGTGTTAAAGACGATATGGGAAAATGCTAAAGTAACCTCCGACCCGTCCGATGTTCAATCTCTTTGGGAAGAACTACAACAAAAAGACGGAATTACCGAAAGTTCGGAGGATACAAATGCAAAAACAATTCGGTTAAAAAACGAAAATCGGTTTTTCTCCATATTTAAACCAACTACAGGCCAAGTACTCCGTTATGCCGCAGTATTTATAATTTTAATGCTGCTTCCCTATTTTGTCTATCAATATATAACTTCCGATAAAAGCGGTTCGACCTCAGACTGGAAATCTTTAACCGTAGCATACGGAGATCAATCCGGCATAACATTGGAAGACGGTACCAAAATAACTTTAGATGCCGGGAGTACGATTCAATATCCCGAACATTTTCCCAATCAAAACCGCGAAGTAAAACTTAACGGCGAAGCCTTTTTTGATGTTACTCATAATCCTAATAAACCGTTTATTGTAAAGACTAATAACACGAAAGTGAAAGTCCTCGGTACGCAATTTAACATCCGTTCTTGGGAAGAAAACAAAGTTGAAGTTATTGTCGCTGACGGGAAAGTTTCTTTCTCATCAGAGAAGAATCGATCCGAAACGGTAATTCTTGAAAGAGGATTTGCCAGTGAACTATCACCGGAAGGCATACCGATAAATCCATACTCTATTGATCTGGACAAATCATTTTCCTGGATGAAGGGTGAAATTACATTCAGCAATACTAAGTTATCAGAAGTTCTCAACCAGGTCGAACGGTGGTACGATATAACTATTATCCTTTTGGATTCGGGTGTAGGCAATGAAAAAGTGTCGGTCTTCATTCAAAAGCATTCGCTCGACGAAACTTTAAAACTCATTACTGCATTGATCGATTCCAAGTATGAAAAGAACGGGAAAACCATAACATTCAGTCCGCGGTAGGCTTTATCTCATCTATTATAAAAACCTCACTGAAAAATATCTTCGTAAAAAAATAGAAGGTAATTCCCAATCCCCTTTTTGCTCTAATTCTTAATCTTGATCATTCCTCAAAAAAAATTACAACCATTGTAAGGGTAAACATGAACTGAAGGATATTACTCATTGAAATGAGATTTTACATTTAAAAGCAGGTTAACAATGAAAAATTCAATCGCATTAGCGGTTTTATTATTTATCTTCACAGCCCGGTTCATTTGCGGACAAGACAACAGCAATCCTTCGAATGCAAAACCGGAAATTGTAAAACGCAAACACAGCATAGACTTAAAGATTACTTACTGGAATGTTAATTCAGGTGTATCAATAACCACTCCCGGAGTATCAATTGACTTGGGATCTGGGGGGATCTCCGGGAAGATCGTTTACAATTATTATCCCAACAACATCTTTTCATTCTTCTTTAGCGCAGGAGGTATGGTTCCTAATGTAAATATTAATACGCTCTCCAATCATACATGCGTTCTTAGTCCAATCGCTATGGGAATAAAATATTATATGATGCCCGAGCTTGAAGACAATACATTCCAACCTTATATAGCCGGAGCCATGCAAATACTTGTTGGTTCCGAATCTTCCGTTGAAATTCTTTCCGTAGGTTCGCACACTGAATCGGCCATGGGCGCTTATGCAGGAATAGGTACGGATGTATTGGTAAGCAAATTAATAAAATTTTCAATGGACATAGGATATAACTTAATTTCGGATTTCGCAGAACCCTTAGGCGGAAGAAAAAATTATAGCGGTCCGGAATTTTCTTTTGGTATCGGTCTTATGTTTTAAAAATTTCATTCAATTTCAAGCACGGAGAAAAGATGTATAATCAATTAAGAAAAAAAACATTTTATATGTTGTGTTACTTGAGTTTCGCAATTCTACTCATTATTTCCGGCTGCGATTCAAATGACCCGAACGGTAATCAATTTGCCACCCTGAACGAAGAAATAGATTACATCGCAGATCAGTATTTACAAGTCGGATTGGTAATTGGAATTATAGACAAGCAGCAACATAAGCATACATTCTCTTACGGTACAAAATCACTCGGAACTAATGACTTGCCCGACGCAAATACAATTTTTGAGATCGGTTCAATCACAAAATCTTTCACCGCTACACTTTTGGCAGATATGTATTTGAAAGGCAATTACACGGATGATACCGTCGGACATTATCTTCCCGCTGGCCAGGTTACAATGCCTACTCGGAATAATATCGAAATTACATTCCTTCAATTGGCAACGCATACTTCGGGATTACCAAGAACTCCACATGAAAGCGGTTCAACATTTCCGCGACCTAACGGATATAGTGATTTAAACCCTTATGCCGCCTATACAACCGAAGATGTATATAATTATTTAACAGACTATTGCACGCTTAAATTTGAACCTGGAACATGGTGGGAATATTCCAACACAGGGTACGGCTTATTAGGGCATATCATCGGCTTAGTTGACGGTACTTCTTATGAAAGCGTTCTCACAAGAGACCTTTTCCAAGTTTTGGGAATGGATAACAGTTCTTTGTTCTTAACAGATCAACAAATGACGAATTATTCTTTAGGTTATAATTCCAGCTTACAAAACGTCCCCTATTATACAGCTAATGATATTTTTCAAGGATGCGGACATATCAAGTCTTCATTAAATGACATGTTCAAATATCTTGAAGCAAACATGGGATTAACGACAACTTCACTAAGCAATGCGATGGAACTTGCTCATCAACCTCAGATGCACCAAGGGTCTATGGGCGATCAAGGTCTCGCATGGTACATCCTCGAATTGGAGGACGGGCAGGATATTATTTATACCGGTGGAGATACTAATGGACAATCTGCGTACCTGGGATTTAATCCAGCGGCTTCCACGGGAATTATCATACTTTCGAATTGTGCTATGCACGGCGCTCAACTGATAATGGGCCCGGAAATTTTAGAAGCAATAATGAAATATTAATCATTTAAAAGAAACCAAATTGAATTATTCGTAAATTATCATCGGTGATATAAAGCCGGGGAAAAAGCGATGAAAAAAAGTATTATAATAAAAAGTATTCTATCGGGAATAATAATCGCGTGTCTTAATCTTTTTCACACAGGCTGTACCGACATTTCCGTAGACCCGTTTGATAACATAAACAACAATGATAATATTGTATCTGAAAATTTTTCATTCAGAGTAGCTTTAACGAATCAATCATTATTGAGGATTGAAGGAGTAAGCGGGAATGTAACCATTGCAGGTGTCTCAAATTTCGATTCCGTTATTGTTACAGGCGAAAAAAAAGTTGCTTCACAAAGCATCCAAGATGCACAAGAACATTTTCACGAGCTTTCGGTAAATTTTCAAAATTTAGAAAACGAAATTTATCTTAAAACGATTCAACCCGAAGAATCTAACGGAAGAAGTTACATTGTAAATTATGATATAACTCTTCCTAAAAACTTTGCAATTTTATCCGGAACTGTTAACGGATCGGTAAAAATAGATTCGATTACCAATAATGTTACGGTCAATAATATCAATGGAACGGTAACTTTAAATAACTTATCGGGGAATACGTTTGTCAGCATGGTCAACGGAAACATTAAGAACAAACAAAGTCTTCCTCCGAACGGATCAATTGATATGACAACCGTAAACGGGAATATTCAATTAGAAATTCCGCAAAACACATCGGCAGAGCTTACTGCGGGCGTTGTTAACGGAAATATAAATTCATCAAATCTTAATTTCCATAGCCAATCGATTTCCACATATTCATTTAGGGGAACGTTGGGAACCGGTGATGGAAGAATTGACTTGGGCACGATTAACGGTAACATAACCATATTGGGATTTTAACAGACATAATCCAATCGCCATGAAATTGTTTAATTGATTATATTACTCCAAAAATTATGCATATCAATTATCTCAAATACATTCTTTGTGCATTCATCTTTTTTATAAACATCCAATTTCTGCCGGCACAGACCGAAACTTCTCCCGTGTTATCAAAAACGATATCTCTTTCTTTCAACAATGAATCGTTTGAAAATATTCTCATTTATATCGCAAACCAAGGACATATAAAGATCAATTATAACCACGATAGGATACCAGTAGATCAAAAAATATCCGTCAAGATGGAAAATGAAAAGATAAGCGATATTCTGAAATATCTAACCGATTTAACCGGAACCAAGTTTGAAATCATCACTGGTGATGAGATTGTTATTATCCCGTCGAACGAATCCGAAACGCCGAAAGGGAGAATTGTCGGCAGCGTAGTTGACAAAGACAACCAGCGTCCTCTGCCCGGGGCGAATATTTTTGTTGAACCTCTTCAAGTAGGTACTGCTTCAGACAATAAAGGAAATTTTAAACTTGATAATCTCCCAGTAGGAAGTTATGTCATCAGGGCAACTTATATTGGTTACAATACAATTACCAAACCCGACATTATCGTGAGATCGGACCGCATAACGTTTTTAACATTCGAACTTACTCAAACCCCGATATTGAGCGAAGAAGTTATTGTTCATGACAATTATTTCGCCGAAACGGAACTTCAGCCGACGAGTTCTTCGAGTTTCTCCACTGAAGAAATCCGCCGAGCAGCTACTCTCGGCGGGGACATTACACGCATCATCAACGGTTTGCCGAGTCTCTCCAACGATAACGATGTCAATCATATTGTTGCCCGGGGCGGAAGTACAATCGAAAATAAATTTTACGTGGATAACGTAGAAATAGATAATATCAATCATCTCCCCTTCCCAGCTACTACCGGTGGACTTTTTTCAATGATGAACATCGATTTTGTAGATGACATACAAATTTACACGGGCGGTTTCTCAGCGAAATACGGCGATAGGTTATCTTCAATAATGAGCATTAAATACAGAGAAGGAAACAGAGAAGAAAACGATTTTCAATTCGATCTTAACTTCGGCGGAATTTCCGGGCAGGCGGAGGGTCCTTTGAACAGCGGTAAAGGTTCTTGGATGATATCCGCCAGGCACAGTACCTCGGATATCATAAAAAAACTTTTATCGGCGGATATCAATCTTATGTCGTTCAACGACGTACAAGGTAAAATTGCATATAATCTCTCCTCGGTTCACCAGATCAGTTTTCTGAATATTTTTTCCATTGATAGATATTCTACTTCTAGGGAAATAGCTTTTGATAATTATACACATTGGTACGGCGATTTTAAATCGGTTCAAAATATTTCCGGTATTAACTGGAAATATTTATGGAGTGAAAACGGATATTCCAATACCACAATTTCGCATGCCTATCAAAAAAATAATGTCTATCAATATGCGGTAAAAGACGCTTCGCTTCTAACAAGGTTGAACATTAACACAAATGAAATAAGACTGCGCAATGAAAATTTCTACAAGTTCGATAATGAAAATAAAATCGAATGCGGGATTGAGAGTAAATTTATTTCCAGCGGATTCAACAATTTCTTCGAACATTACGTAGATTACATTGGGAACGAAGTACCGGCGATTGAAGCCATAAAAACAATCAATACATGGAAACTAGGAGGTTTTTTAAGTTATGAGTGGATTCCTTTCTCAATGTTAAAATTCATCACCGGTCTACGCGCAGATTATTACAACCTTAATAATAATTTTCACCTGTCTCCCCGTTTCTCTTTTACGTTTCAAATTGACGACAGAGCTTCGTTTACCGGATCGGCAGGAATCTTCTACCAAAATTTACCGTTGTATTTTTCCGCCGACTACGGAAACACATTAAAACTTCCGGACCCGGTATCTTACCACATGATTCTCGGTTTCAATTGCTTAATAACTGAAGACACAAAATTTTCTTTAGAGATTTACAACAAAGATTACAAAAACATCCCGCTAGACCCGAAACAATCCACGCTGTATTTACTGGATGAACCTTTTCAAGATTTTCTTTTCTTAAGCCACGAAAGCATTACCGGCGACGGAGTAGCCAACTCAAAGGGAATTGAAATAATGCTGCAGAAGAAAATGTCGAACAATTTTTACGGCATTATCAGTGGTACATTTTATAAATGCAAGTACCGGGATCCGAACGGAACGTGGAGAGATCGTATCGTAGATAACAGAATTTTAGCCGCAGTTGAAGGAGGCTACAAATTTAATGAAGAATGGGAGTTGAGCTTCCGATGGAATTATGCGGGGGGCGCTCCGTACACTCCGTTTGATTTCAACCAATCCTACACAAAACAGTTCGGTATTTATGACAGCACAAAAATAATGACCCGGCGGCTGCCCGATTATAAAAATTTCAGCATCCGTATCGACAAAAGATTCTACTTCAGCGGTTCGAATCTTATAATATATGCAAGCATTTGGAACGTCTTCGATAACAAGAATCCCGCCCGGAACGGCTGGGCGCGGGATCAAGGTGTGTCCGTTACTTATAAGCAAATGCCGAGGATTATTTTGCTGGGTGCCGAATTCGAATTTTGATAAATAATCAATAGAAAATCTTCCGGTAAATTCCCTATATTAATGACGAAACTTTCTTCAACACGATTTTTCTTTGATGAAAAACTTTAGACTAAATATTATTATCAGAGTTATTTTCATTACGGCTACTATTGCTCTTCTGTTCTACATTTATCTAAACACCGAGTTTACCGCTACTTTAATCATTCTCTCTCTCATTTTAATCTACCAGGTTTTCGGATTGATAAAATATATCGACGCAACCAACAAAGAACTCTCACGGTTTCTTCATTCCATTCAATATTCCGATTTTTCTCAAACCTTCACGAACAAATCTCTCGGCGGATCATTTAAAGATCTAAATAATGCTTTCAATGACGTCATAGTGAAATTTCAAAATACACGCAGCGAAAAGGAAGAGCATTATAGATATCTTCAGACAGTGATGCAGCATGTCGGAGTCGGTTTGATTTCATTCGACCAAAACGGCAAGGTAGAGTTTATTAACAATGCCGCCAAAAAAATATTGAGAGTACAGCACTTGGCAAACTTAGAAGGACTTAACAAAATATCGGTCGAATTAAAAGACAAACTTCTAATTCTGAAATCGGGAGAGAGGGCAACAATTAAAATTACGGATGATAACGAACTCCTTCAGCTCGTTATAAACGCTACGGAGTTTAAATTACGAAACCAGCTTTACAAACTAGTTTCCTTGCAAAACATACAAAGCGAGTTGGAAGAGAAGGAAATGGAAGCCTGGCAAAAGCTGATTAGAGTACTCACACACGAGATCATGAATTCCGTTACGCCCATTTCCTCATTATCAGCGACGGTAAATAATATACTCTCCGACTGCTTTTCTTCCACATCAAAACCGGATGAGGATTCAATTAAGGATATCAGCAATGCGGTAAACTCCATTCACAAGAGAAGCGAGGGCTTGATTCATTTCGTGGATAACTACCGAAACCTTACAAAAATTCCGAAACCGAATTTTCAAATCTTCCCGGTGAAAAACCTCTTTGAAAGAATTGAAAAATTGATGCAGCATGACTTACGGACAAAGAAAATAAAATTCTCCTCGAGCATCGATCCGGTGAGCCTTGAATTGACAGCCGACCCGGAAATGATAGAACAGGTATTGATTAACTTGATTATAAATGCAATGAATGCTCTTGAGACTATTAACCAGCCCGAAATTTATTTGGTCTCATTTATAGATCAGAGAGGTAAGGTTGTTATCCGTGTGATCGATAATGGCCCCGGCATACCTGAGGAAGTCCTAGAAAAAATATTTATTCCTTTCTTCAGCACTAAGAAGGACGGCTCCGGCATCGGATTAAGCATATCGCGCCAAATTTTACGTGCACACGGGGGAAGCATTCGCGTAAATTCAATTCCTAATAAAGAGACTGTTTTTACACTGAGGTTTTGATAATATCATTTCTTCTTCTCAAACTTCAACGCGGCAGAGTTTATGCAATAC
>CAZKNM010000044.1:1121-22164 GCA_964554135.1 uncultured Melioribacteraceae bacterium | reverse complement strand
TTTCATCGTACATTCGTTGAGCATAAATTTTATAAATCTCGATTTTTCGATTATAGGAATTTCGGCTCCATCGTTGTTTCTTTATTCTGCAGATAATCAGGATCTAATAACGTCTGTCCAATTTAACAATTCGAATAATATTGAGAATGTCTGGTTTTCAATTTTATCTGTAGACGGAAGCGAAGAGATAGCGGATTCAATTTTGATGATCGATAACGGCAATTTATTAAACTTCGGAGATCAAACAGCAGGGGATAACATTTTCACCGGAAAATATACTTTCAGCGATTCAACAGCAGCGGGCGAATATTTGTTGGAATATTATGTTGAAGATAATGTTTATGTCTATCCTATTAATCAAAGAAAAATCGGTTTTCATAAATTTATTTTTGATAAGGGAGAGCAAAATGTTGCGCCCGTATTGTCTGAACTTTCTATGCCCGATGCTATTTCAAGAGGGCAGACATTTATTTTTACAGTTAAAGTAAGTGACGAAAACGGATTAAATGATATAAGAGAGGTTTATTTCAATATATACAGACCGCCGAATGATGAATACCGCGGCACTGTTTTAATGGTTGATAACGGTGACTATGAACATTTCGGTGATCTCAACGCGGGAGATGGAATTTACTCATACCGCAATTCTTTTGCTATCGATGCAAATACAGGTGTTTGGAGATTTGAATTTCAGGCCAAAGATAGAAGTAATGCTTTAAGCAATGTTTTAGTACATAACATAACGGTCAATTAATGAAAAACATTCTTATTTTCATATTGTCCAGTGGTCTTGTCATAGCTCAGTCTTTACCTTTTGATTACGCCCCTCGTCATAATAGGCTGCAGGCGGTTTCCGATATAAATCCCGGCAGTAATGTAATCGAAGACATTTTAGTTATAAATGATACTGTATGGTTAGCTACATCAAAAGGCTTGAGTAAAACCGGTGACAGGGGAAATTCCTGGACAAATTATTACGGAGAACCCGACTTTGAAGAAGAATCCGTTTCTTTAGTTAGATATAATAACGGAACAATATGGGCGGCAACATGGCATTTCGAAGAAATTAACAATGAAGATAAACCTGTCGGAAGCGGATTGAGATATTCTACCGACAACGGATTAACGTGGATAACAATTGAACAGCCTATCGATCTCGAAAGCGATACAACGATAGTCTACGGTAGCAATATTTTAAAAGCCAGACCGCAAACAGATGCTATTGATAATTTTATTTATGATGTTGCGTTTACGTCAGGTACTGTATGGATTGCATCTAAGCTAGGCGGTGTACGGAAAAGTACGGATATGGGGGAAACATGGCAAAGAGTTGTTTTGCCCCCCGATTATTTTGATGAAATTAATCCTGCCGATATCCTTTCTTTTGAACTATCACCAATTCCGGGTGCGTATACATCCGAAAACAATCTTAATCACCAGGTGTTTTCTCTTCTTGGACAAAATGATTCAGTTGTGTATGTGGGTACGGCAAACGGTATAAACAAAACTACCGATGGAGGATTGAGCTGGAAAAAAATAACTCACACAAATCAACAATTACCGATAAGCGGGAATCATGTATTAAAAATTTCGTACGATGAATCCAGTAATGCTCTTTGGGTTACGACATGGAAAGCAGTCACAGCTTCTGAGAATTGGGGAGTCAGTATGTCCTCAGACGGTGGGGAATCCTGGCAGACATTTTTACCCGGTGAAAAGACTCATGGATTAGGATTTAAATATTTTTATAACGGTTCCTCTATTACGGATGCACATGTTTTTGCTGCAACGGAGAAGGGCATGTTCAGAACCAGCAATGGAGGTGAAACATGGATCGCTTCTCCTGAAATTATTGATGATGTTACAAATGTAAAAGTAACCACCTCACATTTTCGATCTGTAGCTTGTGGTTATAATGCTGATGGATCAGTCGACATATGGCTGGGCTCTCTTGGTGGATTAGTAAGGTTAACAGAAACTAACGGATTTTGGGATGGTCAATGGAAGGTATTTATTACATCTAAACCTGTTGCTTCTGCGCGTGAGTCTTACGTATTCCCGAATCCTTTTCACGCCGGTGCCGGTAATTCCGTAACAAGATTCAAATACAGCACCGATGGAATTAATAAGGAAGTCACCATTAGAATATTTGATTTCGGAATGAATCTCGTAAGAACAGTAATTCAGAATGTTACAAGGAATTTTAATAATAACGACACTCCGAGGGATTATTGGGATGGGAGGGACGAGCATAGAAACATCGTTCCCAATGGTGTCTATTTTTACAGAATCGATATCGGTTCGGATGATCCGTTGTACGGAAAAATTTTGGTAGTTAGATAATAAATGAGGTACTATTGAAGATAAAGACCCTATTTTTTGTTTTAATACTTTCGTGCTCGATATATTCTCAAACAGAAATTAGCAACATAGCTGTTGCACCGGGTGCATTCAGCAGAATGGGTTTCGGCGCCAGAGGAATGGGTATGGGGAATGCAATGTCGGCAGTTGCCAGTGGTAATTTAGTTTCGTATTACAATCCGGCATTATCTGCTTTCCAGGAAGGGAATTCATTTCAAACATCATATTCGTTTCTCTCGTTAGACCGATCGTTGAATTTTCTTAGCTTCACGAAAAAATTTGATTTTGGTAAAGTTACAACTGCCGAAGGAACAAAACCCCGTTCTATTGCAGGTGTTAGTATCGGGATAATAAATGCCGGAGTCAGCGGAATAGAAGAAAGGGATAGCGACGGGAATAAAGTCGGTGAAGTATCAACTTCCGAGAATCAATTTTTCCTTGGTTTAGCAAACCGGTTTTCCGATAAATTAGCTATCGGTATTGCATTCAAATTTTACTACTATGTATTGTATGAAAATATAACCAGTACAGGATTTGGTTTTGATGTAGGGGCTCTTTATTTCTTCAACGATAATTTCACCCTTTCTTTTATGTTAGGTGACCTGAACAGTAGATATAAATGGGATACGACCGAACTTTATGGTTCATCAGGAATGAATACTACGGATAGGTTCCCGATTTTAAAGAAAATAGGACTTTCCTACAAATTTAATGAACCTAAAATTATTGCGGCGATTGAACTTGAGAACAGTAATGCTCAGACAAACTTTGTAAGATGCGGAGCCGAGTATAATATTTTTGAGAACATTTACATAAGGGGCGGCATAGATAAATTCAACTTAAGTAATTCTGATTTCCCGGTTAGGCCGTCACTTGGTTTTTCATATTTTTATAAATTGAATTATCTTATAATCGGTATTGATTATGCCTTTGTTATTGAGCCTTATTCATCAAGCGATCAGCATATTGTTGGTGTGAACATTAATTTTTAACCATAACATGAAAAAATTCGTAATAATTTTTTTATTATATACTGTTGCTCTGTTTGCGCAATCCAACGGTAATACCGGATTAGCTTTTCTGAAATACGGTTTTGACGCTCGAAATATAGCTATGGGAGATTTAGGAGTAGTTTCTAAAGATTATGCGCTCTCTGCATATTACAATCCTGCACTGGTAACAAATTTTTTACACGCTCAGATAATGTTCTCTCACAGTCAGCTTATTCAGGATGTAAGCAGTGAAATTATCGCCGCGGACTTTTCACTTTTTCAACTCCCTTTTATTTTCAGTATCAACACAACTACTATACCGGATATCGAAGTAAGAACCAATCCCGGTGAACCTTTGTCGACTTTTAATGCACATTATTTTTGGGGAAGCATATCAACAGGAGTTCATATCACAAATCGGCTTTCTGCTGGTCTAACGATAAAATATTTATATGAAAATATTTTTTCGGATGAAGCATACGGATTTGGATTTGACTTTGGATTATTCTATGAAGATTTGATCGACAATTTGAATATCGGGGCTTCTTTAAGAAATATCGGATCAATGAACCAGCTTAGAGAACAAAAAACAAAATTGCCGATTGATTTAAGGATAGGAGCTTCGTACGATTTTCAAGCATCAGTGATTAACTCCGATATTTTCATTCAAACCGGATATCAAGGTTATACGGAAACCGGCGATAATCATTTTCACTTTGGTACGGAAATTTTTTACAACAAAGTATTCGCTGTCCGCGCGGGTTATATGACCGGTTATGAATCCAAAGGTTTAACTACAGGTGCTGGAATTGTTTGGGGACCTCTCGCTTTCGATTATGCATTCGTCCCGTTTGATTACGGTTTAGGCAACACACACACTATTTCAGTTACATATAATTTCCTTTAACACGTTCCCTTAGCGAATAATTCACATGATCGAAGTAATAAAATATACCAATGAGTGGAAAGAAAAGTGGGATGAGTTTGTCCTTCGTTCAAACAATGGTACTATGTTTCATCTGCAAAAGTTCTTGGATTACCACCAGCCGGGTAAGTTTATATTTGATCATTTGATGTTCGTTGAAAAAGGAGAGTTAGTTGCGGTCCTTCCTGGCAGCATGGTTGGGAATATGTTTGAATCCCCGATCGGTGCAAGTTACGGTTCAGTTGTAACAGATGATATTAAATTCAGCAGAGCAATGGAATTGGTTTCCACTCTTTTAAATTATGGACGGAAAAATAAGATCAAAGAATTTCTGCTTACCCCGGCACCAATGATATATGAATCGTATCCAAATCAGAATTTGGATTTTGCAATGCTCTGGCAAGGATTTAATTACCAACTTCACTACATCTCGAGCGCAATCAAATTAGATAAAGAAAGGGATATAATTCAAAGATTCCAACCTACTATACGGCGGAATATCCGAAAAACGTTGCGCGATAAAAATATCCGTGTTGAAATAAACGAAAGATATGATCAGTTTCATCCAATACTTGTAAAGAATAAAGCGAAACATAATGTGAAACCTACACATAGCTATGAGGATTTGCTGAAGTTGAAAGAGCTTCTGCCTGATTGTTTAAAATTATTTATGGTCTATTACAAAGATACTCCCATCGGTGGTTCACTCATGTTCTTCCCAAATAAAAATGTAGCGCTTTGTTTTTATAATATGCTGCTGTATGAATACGGTGAGTATAAACCGATTCAACGAGTAATGTATGAAGTGGTTGAATACTGTACGGAGAAAGGTTACAAATATGTAGACATTGGAGTATCTCAAGATACCAAAGTGGAAAATCCGATGACACCCAGCATGAGCTTGATTGAGTTCAAAGAGAAGTTCGACGCCAAAACGATTATGCGGAATACTTTTTATATAAAATTATAACTCACCAAAATACTTCTGATATAATGCGAAACAATAAGAAAGTATGCATTGCTTTTCTTGGTAATCCTTCATTTGATTCGCGGGTGACAAATTTATCTGCGTCCCTTTCCGAAAACGGCTATGGTGTGATGATTATAGGTTTCGACTGGCAGACTATTAATTTCAAAACTCAGAAAGGTAATACATGCATTTATAAACTGAGAAAATGGAAATTTTCACTCTGGTTTTATTTGAGATTCACATTTCTCTTATTATTAGACTTAATAAGAAAAAAAGCCGATATATATTTTGCTGAAGATATTTATACCTTACCATTCGTAACACTAATTGCCAAACTTAGAGGTGCAAAAGCATATTATGAGAGCCGGGAATTGTACGCTTTCTTGGGTGGATTGCGTAAGAGAAAGTATGTACAAGCACTGATAAAATCGATAGAAAAATTTTTTATTAATCGTGTGGATCTTGTAATTGCAACCGGTGAGATGGATTCGGAATTTTTAGAAGATTACTATCATATAAAAAATACGATTGTCTTGCGGAATCTACCGGTTTATAAGAAACCTGAAAAAGTCGTAAATCTGAGAGAACATTTAGGAATTGGTAAGGATCAATTAATATTATTGTATCAAGGAGTTCTGCTTGAAGGGAGAGGTATCTCAATAATTTTGAAAGCAATGGTTGACCTACCGGAATTTGTTTTAGTTATTTTAGGTGAGGGGGAAAAGAGGCATACATTTATTGAATCGGCAAAACAGTTAGGCGTACTTAACAGAGTCCATTTTCTTGGTTCCTATGATCAGAAAGAGTTGAAAAACTACACTGCTGCTGCCGATATCGGTTTAGCTTTGATAGAAAATATCAGCAAGAGTTATTATTATGCTCTGCCGAATAAATTGTTCGAATATATAATGGCAGGTGTACCTGTCCTGTGCAGTAATTTGCCTCAAATGAAAGAAGTAGTTGAAAAGTATAAAATCGGTGAAAGTGTAGATTTATCTGAAGATGCAAACCTCATCTCAGCATTGAAAAGATGGTATGATGACAAAGAGTTGCTTATTAATTATAAGGATAATTGTTTGAAAGCTTCCGAAGAGTTGAACTGGCAATTAGAATTTGATCGTGTGAAGAGTAAGTTATTACAGAATGACTAGAAATGAAAAAACAAAAAAGAATATTAATTGTACGGCCGGATAGGGTAGGTGATGTGGTGCTTTCAACTCCGTTGCCGCGAGAAATAAAAAAACAATACCCGGGAAGTTTTATCGCTGTACTTGTAAGGCAGTATACGAAAGATATTTATCTGAATAATCCTTATGTGGATGAAATATTATTATTGAATGATATCCCGGTAAAAGGTTTCAGTTCATTCTGGCAAAAAGTAAAGCTGTTGAGACGGCATAGATTTACGCATGCTTTAATGCTTCTTCCGAATGAGCGGATAAATTATATGATGTTCTTTGCAGGCATTAGAACAAGAATCGGTGTCGGTCATAAACTCTATCAATTAATAACATTCACTAAAAGTGTTTCCCGGAATAAATATATACCGCTTCGGCATGAAGCTGATTATTGTATGGATTTGGCACGCAAGATCGGTGTTCAATCAAACAACCTTGATACCGAGATTCATTTGACGGATGAAGAAAAGAAAACAATAGAAGAATTAAAAAAAATCTATTGTCCTAACAGCGAAACTCTTATTGGAATCCACACTACATATGGTTATTCAACACCAAACATTAAACCGGAGGAGTACCGTAGGCTGATTGATTTGTTATTGAAGATACCTCGAGTTAAAGTAGCTGTGACTGATCTTGAGCCGGAAAATATTATAAAAAATATTCCCGGTGTTCTGTATCTGAGCAAATCCGGGAGAGAATTTTTTTACGATATTGCAGCGATGGATATGCTTGTTTCGTCCAGCACGGGACCTTCTCACATTGCCGCAGCATTGAAAATCAAAACATTCACTATCTTTTGCCGTTTACCTGTCTGCTCACATGGTTTATGGGCTCCAAAAGGGAATGAAGCATATTTTATATTGCCGGATGAGAATTACTGCAATATAATCTGCAGCGGCGATCCCAAAATGTGCAGTTTTGAAGGTGAAGGAGGCATTAATGCAGGGAAAATTTTTCAAGCATTGAAAAATCATATCTGACACGGTTTAATTTTTATATAGCATTTCTTTATATTTATTTCGAAAAAAAAGTTTGCTGAGCGCCGGCTAACAGGTTAATACCCAACTCCGTCAGGTCTGGAAGGAAGCAGCGGCAAGTATTTAATTTGTGTAGCCGGAGTGCTCGGCATTTTTTTATATAATTTATCTCAAACCAAATATTTTCCTTTTTATTTTCTTGAAACAATTTTATATTGAACCACATTCAGAAAATTGTTGATAAACTATTCGAAGATATCTTTGAGCAAATTCAGACTAACCATATTACTTCTTCCTTTTTTTCTTTCAAATCTTAGCGCACAGGAAATGGTCGTTCCCTCATTTGCTTTGTCAAGTATAAGTTTCGATTTTAAAATGACAGGGCTGCAGGACTCAATAAAAAATATCAATGTCAGCTTTGTCGATTCGGATGAGTCAATTGTTATCATTTTGAATGTTGAGAACGGAAGAGTTGACACAAACTTGGTTTTACAAAATTCCGGTAATTATAAAATTGAATGCGGAGATACCCGGATTGTCCCTGCACTTATCAGAGTTATCCCCGGATGGTTTAGTCTTATTCCACCTTTATTAGCAATAATTCTTGCACTCGTAATACGGCAGGTTCTCATTTCTTTGGCCGCTGGAATATATGTGGGTGCATTTTTCATTTTTGATTATGACCCTTTTACCGCTTTTCTCAGACTTATCGATACGTTTGTTATTAATACCCTGGTCGACCGCAACCACATGATAATTTTAGTATTCACACTTTTATTTGGCGGCGTTATCGGTTTGATTTCAAGGAACGGAGGCGCTACGGGAATTTCAAATGTCATAATTAAGTTTGCGAAAAAAGCTCGGTCCGGTTTGATTTCTACATGGCTGATGGGAATAATAATTTTCTTCGATGACTATTCCAACGCACTGATAGTTGGGAACATGATGCGCCCGATAACCGACAGGTTGAGAATCTCACGTGAAAAATTATCTTATATCGTCGATTCAACATCGGCTCCGGTAACAAGTCTTTTTCTCATCAGCTCGTGGATTGGTTTTGAAGTAGGACTTATAGATGCCGGGCTAAGATCGGTAGGTTCATCGGAAAATGCGTATAGTGTATTTCTTCAAACTGTGCCGTATCGATTTTATCCCATTGCAGCTATACTTTTCGTCTTTCTTACTTCTATGATGAAAAGAGATTTCGGTCCCATGTTCAAAGCGGAAAAACGTGCTAGGATGAGAGGTGAAGTTTTCGAACCTGGCGCGGTAATTAGTGATTTTGAGGATGAGAGCAATTTACTTTATACGGGTGAAAAAGCAAAATGGTATAACGGTGTAATTCCGATAATAATAATTGTCTTTGGGACTGTGATCGGGTTAGCATACACCGGTATAGCAGCTCTTCAAGCTAACGGGATAACGGAATATGGTTTTCAGGAAATTATAGGAAACTGCGATTCATTCTCAGCACTTCTATGGGCGAGTTTCTGTGCATGTGTTGTCACGATAATTATGAGTGTCGGGCAAAGAATCTTATCATTAACGGAAGCAATGGATGCGTTCTTGAAAGGTGTTAAATCAATGTTGTTTGCTTGTATTATCCTAACCTTAGCATGGTCTATCGGTTCAATTACTTCAGATATGAAAACTGCCGATTATCTTATATCTATACTAAGTGAAGCTATCAGCCCTAGATTTTTACCTGTATTGATATTTTTACTTTGCGCGGCAATTAGTTTTTCTACGGGAACCAGTTATGGTACGATGGCTATAGTCATGCCGATAATTATTCCTCTCTCACTTTCACTAAGTACTGCCTCCGGTTATGATGAATATAATACGATTTTAATTCTTCACGGAGTGATCAGTTCCGTGCTGGCAGGTTCGGTTTTCGGCGATCATTGTTCTCCGATATCGGATACCACGATTCTAAGTTCGATGGCATCGCGGTGTAATCATATCGATCACGTAAAAACTCAGCTTCCATATGCTGTTGTAGTAGCAACATTCTGTATGCTAATTGGTGATATACCAACTGCTTTTGGTTTTAGTCCGTATCTATCAATAATAATAATAGCTGCAGTATTGGTTGGTTTCTTATATCTGTTTGGAAAGAAAGTACCTGAGGCAAAAGTTTCTTAATCAGTGTTTTTCTTTTTACTATTGTAATAATCAAAAATCAATTTTGCTTTGGCTTTACCAACTACATTTTGCAGTTCATCTTCGGTAGCTTTTCTAATTTTTTCAATACTCTCGAACTCTTTCAACAATTTCTCTGCTGCATTTTGACCGATTCCTTTAATATCCAACAACTCGGTTGTGAGTGTCCGCTTGTCTCTGCGATGCCTATGAAAAGTGATCGCAAATCTGTGGGCTTCATCTCTTACATGCTGAAGTAATTTCAAACTGGAGGATGTCTTGGGTATGGATTGAGCTTCCGCATTACCGGGGAGAAATACTTCTTCCAATCGTTTTGCCAGGCCGATTATTTGACAGTTCTTAAATCCTATTTTTTCCAGAACAGTAATTGCGCTTGATAACTGTCCTTTGCCGCCGTCAACCATAATTAAATCCGGGAGAGATTCTTTTTCCTCTTTTGCTTTACCGTATCTCCTTTCGATTACTTCTCGCATACTTGCAAAATCGTCCGGTCCTTCAACGGATTTGATGATATATTTTCTATATAAACTCTTCTTCGGTTTTCCATCCACAAAGACCACCATGCTGGCAACGGAATCCGATCCTTGCAGATTGGAAATATCGAAGCATTCAATTTTTCTGGGGAGTGATTTTAATCTTAAATCCCTTTGCAATGCCGATAGTGCATACGGAACACTTCCTTCCTTTTTCATTCTCTGGATTTGAATTTCTTTCAATTGCAAGATTGCGTTCTGCTTGCACATATTAAGGAGAGATTTGGTATTACTCTGTCTCTGTGGGATTACGAATTTGCATCGTCTTTCTGCTCTGGTATTCAACCATTCTAAAAGAGATTCGCTGTCAGATGGGGTTGTTTCCATTATAATCTCATGAGGGACTTCCACATATTCCCCATAATAAAATTTAACTATAGCTTCATAAACTGAATCCAAATCTTCATTTTCTTCCGAATTTAATGTTAACTGTTTCTTGCCTACTAATTTTCCAATACGGATATTAAGAATTGTAGCCGCAACGTCCTTACCTTCTACAGCGGCGCTGATAACATCGCGGTCTTCGAAATCATCTGAAACAACTTTCTGCTTGGCAGAATAAACCTGCAATTGTTCGATTTTATCCCGTAGCTCTGCTGCTTTTTCAAATTTCATTTTTTCAGAAGCGTGCTTCATTTTAATTTTTATATCATCTATCAGATCGTCGGTTTTTCCTTTTAATAGTTTTATTACTTCGTTTACCATATCCCCATACTCTTTCTTGGAAATCAAACCTTCACAAGGACCGTCGCATTTTTTTATGTGATAATCGAGGCATACTTTATACTTTTTATTTTTAATCGTTTCCTGAGTAATATCATATTTACAGCTTCTTATTTTGAATAGCTGATTTATCATTCTTAGTGAAGCTTTCATATTTTTTACATCGGTATAAGGACCGAAATATTTCGAACCATCCTTAACCAAATCACGTGTTGGAAAAATTTGTGGGAATGGCTCATCAGTAACACGGATATAAGGGAAAGATTTATCATCCTTAAGATTGATATTATACCTGGGCTTTAATTTTTTTACCAAATTACTTTCTAGAACTAATGCTTCAATCTCGGAATCAGTGATAATGACTTGCAAATCTGTAATCTTACTTACCATCACCTGAGTTTTAGGTGAATCAACATTTTTTTGAAAGTACGAACGAATACGGCTTCGTAAATTTTTTGCTTTCCCTATATAAATAACCTTCCCCTTTTCATTAAGGAATTGGTAAATGCCGGGCAAAGCGGGTAATGCGTTCAATTTTTCAATAAGAATTTCTTTCATTGTAATAAATGATTATTTGCTCAAACAAACTCAAAATAAACCATTTCAAATGTAATTAGCAAATCCCCAACTTTTGTGATAATTAGGCTTTTGGCTACTTTGTTCTGCATCAAATAGTCCTTAAGAATGTCAGCTCATGAAATAGAAAGTGTAAGTTAATGTGTTGCCATTACCGATAGCAATGATAATATTCTATTTGTTAACAAGTCCTTTGAAAAGACATACGGGTATACTCAATCGGAGCTTCTAGGGAAAAATATGAAAATATTTCGCTCTCAGAATATATCTGAAGATGGCTACGAGGAAATATTGCCCGAAACTCGCAAGGGTAGTTGGAGAGGTGAAATAATAAATAAAAGAAAAGATGGATCGGAATTTCCAATTCTTCTCTCAACTTCCGTTATTAAGGACGACTTTGATTGCGAGCTTGCATTAGTAGGCGTTGCGATGGATATAACGGATATGAAAAGAGCAAGAGAGGAATTACTTATTGCTAAAGAAAAAGCGGAGAAATCCGATAAACTGAAATCGGAATTTCTTGCTCAGATGTCGCATGAAATCAGAACTCCAATAAATGCAATTATAAATTTTATTAGTCTAATCAAAGAGGACGTTGCAGATAAGGTTGACAAAGATTCAATGGATGGATTCGCGAGTATCGATTCAGCCAGTAAAAGGATTATTCGAACAATAGACTTGATCTTAAACATGTCCGAGATTCAGACCGGGACTTTTGAACGTACACCCAGAGAATTTGATTTGTATAATAATATTATCAAGAACTTAATGGGTGAATTTCATGAGCAAGCTAAATTAAAAGGATTGGATTTAAATATTCGAAAGCAAGCCGATCAGACAAACATTTTCGCAGATGAATATAGTGTATCGCAAATCTTTATTAATTTAATAGACAATGCGATCAAGTATACAAAGCAAGGTAAAGTGAAAATTTGTATCAATAGAAGTGAAAAAAAATTACTGGTAGAAGTTCGTGATACCGGTATCGGAATTTCAAAGGAATACCTACCTCATTTATTTGATCCTTTCTCACAAGAAGAACAGGGATATTCTCGAAGTTTCGAAGGAGTCGGACTAGGACTAGCGTTAGTGAAAAAATATTGTGAGATCAATAAAGCTGATATAGAGATCGAAAGTGAAAAGAATAAAGGTTCGGTCTTTAGGGTGATCTTTACGGAATAATTTGAAAAAAATGTCGGTTCAATTTAAAATCGATAGTTCTTTGGGATTACAACTATCCCTGTATCGGTTATTGTAAATCTTTTTTTATCCATTTCAAGATCAAATCCAATTTCAGTTCCTTCCGGTATAATTACATTCTTATCTAATATGGCATTTCGTATTCTAGCATGTCTTCCGATCTGACAATTATCCATAATAATAGAATCCGTGATGTAACAATAGCTGTTTACTCTCACGTTCGGACCAAGTATAGATTTCTCTACCAGACCTCCTGAAATAATAGTTCCATCTGTTATTATTGAATTAAAAGCTCTTCCAATCCGTTCTCCTTCATGAGAAACGGTTTTCGCCGGAGGTGATTGAATAGCACGGCAGCGCAACGGCCAGTTTTCGTCGTAAAGATTAAATTCAGGCTGTACACTGATTAAATCCATGCTGGCAGTATAATAACTCTCCAATGTACCCACATCAATCCAGTAGGGTTTTTCTTTCTTATTTTCATCTTCAAAACGGTAGGCATGTATATTATAACCATTCTCTATCATGTATGGTATAAGGTTTTTACCAAAATCGTCACTCGGAATTTTGTTTTTGATCATGTTATTCAGAACTTCAATTAGAATAGATGCTGAAAAAACATAAATGCCCATATTGACAAAAGAATATCCGGGTTTATCAGGTAATTCAGGCGGATTGTTTGGTTTTTCAATAAAAGATTTGATCTTATAGTTTGTATCAATATCAATTACTCCGAAGCGGGATGCATGATCTTTAAGATAATAAATGCTCGATACCGAAAGATCTGCTTTTTTATCTGCATGATATTGAATCATTTTCAGGTAATCCATTTTGTAAATATGATCGCCTGAAAGAATCAATACTAATGAATATTTACCCTCTCTAATAAAATTCAAATTTTGAAATATTGCATCTGCCGTGCCCATGTACCAATTATTGCTGGTTTTTTGTTGTGGCGGAATTGAATAAATGAATTCACCGAGTTCCGGATTAAATATATTCCATGCTTCGTAAAGGTGTCTGTTTAATGAATCGGATTTGTACTGTGTAAGCACATATATTCTGCGTAAACCTGAATTAAGACAATTTGATAATGTAAAATCAATAATTCTATATTTGCCGCCGAAAGGAACAGAAGGTTTTGTACGATGAGCTGTAAGTGGATACAACCTTTCACCCTGCCCGCCGGCTAAGATCATCGTGAGTATACCCCTAAGAAATGTAGAACCGATGAAAGTCATTTGTTACTCCATTTCGCTTTATAATATATTTAATTGTGCTGTTATTGGCAATTAAACAAATTTATGTGTATGGAACAATTTATCGTTCGGTCTGTTCTATTAATCATTTAAAATTTTTCTTTATACTTATTTATTAGAATTATTTTAAATTTGTCAAAAGAATTAAATTTATAAAGAATTGTCAAAGGTATATTTTTTTATATCCGATATACATTTAGGCTTTCTTTCTCCGGTTGAAGAGGAAGAACGTGAAAAATTACTCGTAAAATTTTTACAATACACTAAAGGTAAAGCAGACGAGCTTTTCATTCTTGGTGACCTTTTCGATTATTGGTTTGAATATAAAAGAGTTGTCCAGAAAGATTTCTTTAGAACACTAAATGCACTTGCGGAGCTGACGGATTCCGGTATTAATATTCATTACATTATCGGTAATCATGATTTTTTACACAAAAACTTTTTTGAGAAAAAAATCGGTGCTTCACTTTACTTTGATCCAATTTCGGTTACGCTGAATAACAAATTATTTTATATCGGGCACGGCGACGGATTGGTTAAAAACGATACTGGTTATAAAATTTTGAAAAAGTTTTTACGGAATAAATTTCTGCAAAGAATCTATTCTCTTATACATCCCGATTTGGGAATATGGCTTGCAAGTTTAACCAGTAAAACAAGTCGGAATTATACCGCAAATAAACATTATGGTATAATCGACGGATTATTTGAAACTGCAAAAGCTAAGATTGCAGAGGATTATGATTATGTGTTATTCGGTCACTCACATAAACAAGTTGTCAAAAAATATAAAAAAGGTGTTTATATCAATTTAGGTACTTGGCTCGAAAAGCCTTGTTATGGCAAATACAGCAGAAACAAATTTGAAATAATTAATTGGAAATAAAATGAAGTTATTCGGCAATCCGAAATCTACGAATCAAAAGAAATCAAACAGGAAAACCATCTGGTCGGTGATTGGTGCCATCGTTGTTTTGGTGATAGTTCTCAAGGTTGTTTTTATAATTTATATTTGGCAGGGATTGCCTTCGTTGGAAGAATTGGAAAATCCCAAACCGCGGTTAGCCAGCAATGTTTATAGTGTCGATGGTGAACAGATAGGTCAATTTTTCAGAGAAAATCGGATAGAAGTTAGTCTTGATAGTATCCCTTCGAATGTAATATATGCAATCATAGCTACGGAGGATAGAAAATTTTACGATCACTGGGGTGTTGATCTTGATCGTTTTATTAAAGCGATGATAAAAAATATTTTCTTGGGTAGAAGAGAAGGAGCGAGTACAATTACACAGCAGTTGGCAAAAAATCTTTATGAGTTGAAACAAGGTGAAGAGTCGCTCTTTGCAACCGGGATTAGGAAAATACGGGAATGGATAACAGCCGTACAAATTGAGAAAACTTATACCAAGAAAGAAATTTTGGAAATGTATCTTAACATTTCGTATTTCGGAAGAGGTGCTTATGGTATCGAGATGGCTTCAAGAGTCTACTTCGGCAAATCGTCTTCTGAATTGACGATACCGGAAGTTGCGGTTCTTATTCCATTGTTAAAAAATCCTTGGGGTTACGATCCTGTAAGACATTATAACAACTCACTGCAGAGAAGAAATGTCGTTCTGTATAATATGGTGACGACGGGTTATCTTGATGAAACCGAATACGAGAGATATAAAGAAATGCCGATTGATGTGGAGGTTGATAGAATTGCTCAAGGATTTAAAAGTTCAATTGCACCTCACTTTGTCGAATACATTCGTCAGCAGATGGAAAGTATGAAACAGCAATATGGTTATGATCTATACGAAGATGGATTAACAATATATACTTCGCTTGATGCATATATGCAGAAAATTGCGGTCAATGCAGCAATGACTCATCTAGAAGATTTTCAACAACAATTTGATAGGTATTGGAATTGGCAAAGGAATAGAGAACTGCTTAATGATCTAATTGACAAAGCAATAAAAGCCAGAGAAGATTATCTTAAAGCATCACCAGATGAAAAAGGAATCATCTATGACAGGTTAAAAAAGAATGTTGCATTTGTTGATTCTGTTCAACATATGGGGCAGCGCATTGAATGCGGTTTTGTTGTTCTTGATGTGAAGACAGGTGAAATCCGGGCAATGGTTGGTGGCAGAGATCAATCATTTCAGTATGGATTAAATCATACTACACAAATAAAACGGCAACCTGGATCTGCTTTCAAACCGGTTGTATATTCAGTCGCAATTGATAATGGTTTGTATCCTGCTTATCCGATTTTGAATCAGCCTTTTCTTTATGACGATGGTATAACTCAATGGAGCCCTAATAACGATGATCTTTCTACCGGAGGATTTACTACATTGCGTGAAGCATTAGCGCGTTCTATTAATCTTGTTACAGCTCGGTTGGTTATAGAAGGCCACGTTCAATTGTGGAAAATCGGTCAATTTGCCGACAGAATGGGAATAAAGACAAAACTTGATTTATATCCTGCAATTACTCTTGGCTCATCTGTTGTAACTCCGCTTGAAATGGCTTCAGTTTTTGCTACATTGGCCAACAAAGGTATCTATAATGAACCTATTTCAATATTGAAGATCGAGGATAATAATGGGATAATAATAGAGCAATTTGCTCCACAAACTCGAGAAGCTATTCCCGAGGAAGATGCCTATATTGTAACAGATATGCTAAGGAGTGTTATGAACGAGGGGACAGGCGTTAGGGCTAGAATAGCATTCAATTTCAATAGACCTGCTGCAGGTAAGACCGGTACCAATCAGGAATACAAGGACGCGTGGTTCTGCGGTTATACTCCTCAATTAGCAGCAGCAACATGGGTGGGATTTGATGATCAAAGAGTATCGTTTACCGGAGCTTATGGCCAAGGGTCACGCGCAGCTTTGCCGATTTGGGCGATGTTCATGCGGGATGTATATGAGGAATTGGATTTACCCTTGGAAGATTTCGAAGCACCGTCTAACGGTAACGTTGTTACGGCTGATTTTTGCAGAGAGACGATCTATGAATTAGGTAATCCTAAGCTATACTCTTCGGATTGTAAAACCGGTGTTGTTTCCGATATTATACGTTTGCGAGACATTCCAAACACTTTTAATTCGCAGAGAGATACAGCGATAAGAATATTCGATAGATATTTATTACCGGATAGTTTAACTCATGAAGCTACTGAAATGGTCGATTAATGTAAGTTGGTAAATAAAAAATCGTTCTTTATTTTTCAGTTGTAAAATTGCCCGGATGGCGGAACCTGCCTACCGGTAGGCAGGTTGGTAGACGCTTAAGTTAATTTAAGAGATAACGTGTATAAAGTTTATGCCATAAAGAGTACGAAAAGAAATTATATTTATGTTGGTTTAACGAGTAATTTAGAAGAGAGATTAAAAAGGCATAATAGCGGAGGAAATAAAACAACAAAACCTTATTTACCTTTTGATCTAATATTGGTTGAAGATTTACCTGATCGAATAAGTGCCAGGAAAAGAGAAAAGTATTTGAAGTCAGGCGTAGGGAAGAAGTTCTTAAAAAGATTGTGCTGAAATTGCCCGGATGGCGGAATTGGTAGACGCGCTAGCTTCAGGAGCTAGTTGGTGCAAACCAGTGGGGGTTCGAGTCCCCCTTCGGGCACTATCTAATAAAAGCTTATCCTTAATTTGCTGTCTTTGTTTTCTGTTCTTCATATTAATTACTCTTACCTTATTATTAAAGTAACAAATTTTTCATTTATTCATATTTGATGAATCTCATTAATATTTTTTTATTTTTGCGGTATGGAAAAGAACTTGATACTTGTCTATAAAGCAGCCGAGGAATATGCAAAATCCCATTATGAAAACTTCCCGGTAATTTCTTTTTTCCTTACCAAGGAATTACGCAAACATGTAGCATTGGTTTATCAATTTGCTCGTCAAGCAGACGACATAGCAGATGAAGGTGAGATCAGTAAAGATAGACGGATATGTGAATTGGATAAATATGAGAACGAATTAATTATGTGTGAGAAAGGGGAATATATAAATGATTTTTGGCGTGCAGTAAAAAATACTATGGATAGTTATAATCTTTCACCAAAGCACTTTCATAACCTGCTGATTGCGTTTAAAATGGACTTAACGAAAAAGAGGTATATCAATTTCGATGAGTTGCTTGGATACTGTTATTATTCTGCTAATCCGATTGGCAGAATAATCCTTGAGTTTTTCGGAATCCGAGATAAAGAATCGTTTTCCTATTCGGATGCGATTTGTACCGCACTTCAATTAACAAATTTTTATCAAGATGTCGGGAAAGATTTTCAAAAGAACCGGATTTATATTCCGCAAAATGAAATGATTAAATTTAATGTAGATGAAAAGATCTTTCGGTTGAAGGAAAATAATGATAACTTTAAGGAGTTATTGAAATACCAGATCAATCGAACTAGAGATCTTTTCCAAAAAGGGAAAAATCTTATTGAACGTCTTCCGATGAAGTTGAAATATCAAATTTCATGGACTATTTCAGGTGGAGAAGAAATATTAAAAAAGATTGAAAAAATAAACCACGATGTTCTTAATAGTAGACCGGTGTTAAACAAGTTCGATTATTTAAAATTAATGATGAAATCACTTTTGTTATAGATATATGATCGACGTAGCGGAAGAAATAGCGAAGAAAAGCCAGAGCAGTTTTTATTATGCTTTTAAATTGTTGCCTACTGTAAAACGGGATGCAATGAATACTGTATATGCTTTTTGCCGGCAAACGGACGATATAATCGATGAAGGTGATGAACCGGAAGACTTAAAATATGAGAAATTGAGAAAATGGCGAATTGAATTTGAAAAAGCTCTGAAAGGAAGATCGGAATTTTCATTGCTTAACAAGCTTGCCTATATAATCAAACAATTTAATATTCCAATAGAACCCTTTTTTGAATTAATGAAAGGTGTAGAAATGGATCTTCAAAGAAAAAGATATCTTTCTTTCGAGGATCTTATCCAGTATTGCTATATGGTGGCTTCAACAGTTGGTTTAATGTGCATTGAGATATTTGGTTATAAAAACAAATCTACACGCGATTATGCAATAAATCTCGGTTTGGCAATGCAAATGACTAACATTATTCGCGATGTAAAGAGAGATGCTGATAATGGTAGGATTTATTTGCCACAGGAAGATTTTCAACAATTCGAGTACAGCGAAACGGATTTAATTAGAAATGTATACAATCCGAATTTTATTGCGATGATGAATCATGAAGCCGACCGTGCAGATATGTTTTTTAAAAAAGCAAATCATTCCTTAGACTATGATGATAAATCATCCATGATTGCAGCGAGAGCTATGCAGCACATATACTATAAATTGTTAAGAAAATTGCGTACGAAGAGCTTTAACATTTTTGAAGAAGATATTTCTATTTCAAAATTAGAAAAGACAACCATTGCATTGGGAGTTTGGGCTAAATATAGTCTTGTATATTAATGGCAAAATGTATAATCATCGGCGGCGGATTCGCCGGCCTATCGGCTGCAGTAAACCTTTCTAATAATAATATTTCTGTACACCTAATCGAAGCTTCTCCAAAATTAGGCGGACGAGCATATTCATTTATCGACCCGGTACAAAATGATATTGTCGATAACGGTCAGCATATCTTGATGGGTTGTTATAGATATACTCTTGAGTTTCTGCGCATGATCGGTTCGCTTGATAAACTTGATTTTCAGAAAAGCCTGAAAATAAAATTTGTGAATGATAAAGGAGAAATTTTCAAACTTCATGCACCATCAAGATTTTATCCTGTGAATTTGCTTATGGCTCTTCTCAACTATAATGCAATTTCTTTTAAAGAAAGAATAAATCTACTCAACTTTTTTACGCGTCTGGCGAGGATTAAATCTGATAAACTGCGAAATTTAACAATTAGGGAATGGTTAAGAGGAGCGAATCAAAATGATAAAATTATTAAGTCTTTTTGGGAAATCATTGCGGTAAGTACATTAAATAGTACATTGGAGAAAGCTTCGGCAGAGACTTTCTCACTGGTTTTAAAAGAAATTTTCTTGAAGGGGAATAAAGCTTCGGCGATTGTCCTTCCGAATGTTGATCTGAGTAAATTATATTGCGAAGAATCGAAAAAGTATATTTTGAGAAAAGGTGGTAGAATATCCTTATCCGAAAAAGTATTAGAAATAAATTCTGCCGATGATAGGATTTCCGAAATCATAACTAATAAAAGTAGATACTGCGATTTTGATTACATCATTTCGGCGGTACCGCATTTTTCGCTTATTAAATTTTTACCGTCTAAAATAACCGATCTCAAGGATGTGGATTTTCAATATTCACCGATATTAAATATCCATGTTTGGCTAAAAAGTAATCCGTTCCAAGAAAGGTTTTATAGTTTAATCGATTCAGACTTTCACTGGGTATTTAATCATGAAAAATATATTACGCTCGTAACTAGTTGTGCAGATAGATTAATCGTTAAAAGCGGTCCGGAGTTATTGGATTTGGTATGCAAAGAATTATCAAAATATTTCCCTATGTTTAAAGAAAATTTTATCCAGGATTATAGAGTTATTAAAGAAAGAAGAGCCACTTTCATTCCTTCTGAGGAGACTGAAAAAGTCCGGCGGGAATTAAAAACTCCTTTTACTAATTTCGTTTTAGCTGGCGATTGGATCAACACGGGATTGCCGTCAACAATAGAAAGTGCTGTAAAAAGTGGTAAAATAGCAGCATTGCAGGTAATTGATTTGTTGAAAGTATATTAACGATCTATCCTAATTTTGTGAAAAATGTATCAATAAAATCAAATTAGTAAAGCAATTTACTAGCCTATTGTTTTATTTTAGCAGAAATTACTTTATATTTTGTTCCAAATAGAGAATAATTTTTTGAACCACGAAATATATTTTGAGAGACATCTAACTTAAAAATAGATAATCGTTCTAATTAACTATCTGGGAGTCTAACAATATCGAGGAGGGACATATGTCCAAACTAAAAGAAACCTTATTTAAAAAAATTGAGGCATGGCGCCCCCGTACAACTAAATTACTAAAAGAATATGGTAATGTAAAAGTTGGTGAAGTTACCGTTGAACAAGTAATCGGAGGTATGAGAGGAGTTAAATGTTTAACAACCGATATTTCATATCTGGATCCAATGGAAGGAATTCGTT
>CAZKNM010000044.1:0-1105 GCA_964554135.1 uncultured Melioribacteraceae bacterium | reverse complement strand
CTAAAGTACAAGGTGGTGAAATGCCTTATGTTGAAGGATTTTTCTATCTTCTTTTAACCGGTGATATACCGACTGAAGCCGAAGTTAATGAAGTAGCTGAAGAATTTAAGAAAAGGCAGATGGTTCCGAAATATGTTTTCGATATGTTGAAAACGTTACCTAAAGATTCACATCCTATGGCGATGTTCTCTGCAGCAATAGTTGCTATGCAAAAAGAATCCGTCTTTGTTCAAAAATATAACGAAGGCATCAGTAAAATGGATTATTGGGATCCTACTTATGAAGATGCATTGAATCTACTTGCGAAACTCCCTCAAATAGCTGCCTTTATCTACCGTTGGAAATATAAAGATAAAGTTATCGACCCAAATCCAAAACTCGATATGGGTGGAAACTTTGCTCACATGATGGGAATTAATAAACCATACGATGATGTTGCACGTTTATATTTCATTCTTCACAGTGATCACGAAAGCGGTAACGTAAGCGCTCATACCGGACACTTGATTGCAAGTGCGCTTTCCGATATGTATTATTCGATTTCTGGAATGATCAACGGCCTGGCTGGCCCGTTGCATGGTTTGGCTAATCAAGAAGTATTGAGCTGGATTCAAGGTGTTATGAAGCAAATGGGTGGTAAAATCCCGACTGAAGAAGAAATGAAAAAATTTGTTTGGGATACTCTACAAGGTGGACAGGTAGTTCCGGGATTCGGTCATGCAGTTCTACGTAAAACTGATCCACGATATCAAGCACAACGTGATTTCTGCTTGAAGCATTTGCCCGATGATCCGATATTTAAATATGTCGATTTACTCTATAAAGTCGTACCACCAATATTACTCGAACAAGGTAAAGCTAAGAATCCATGGCCGAATGTTGATGCTCAGTCCGGTGTAATTCAGTGGTATTACGGTTTAACTGAATATGACTTCTATACTGTTCTGTTTGCTGTAGGTCGGGCACTTGGTGTCTGTGCCAATATTATTTGGGACCGTGCGCTTGGTTATCCGATTGAAAGGCCTAAATCAATTACTACTGCAATGTTGGAAAATATTGCAGGAATTAAATAGGTGAAATTGATAATCATATTTTATTTTTAAAA
>CAZKNM010000043.1:7068-22626 GCA_964554135.1 uncultured Melioribacteraceae bacterium | reverse complement strand
AATTAAGCGACTTAATAAAGCAGCACCATGAAATTGACATCCAGATAGTTAATTATAAAGAGAACATTGAAAAACTTAAAATTGAAATTCAAGAGAAACAAAACGAAATTAAGAACACAACTATTATCTTTGAAGAAAAACTACATTTAGTTAATGAATCTAAAAACATTTTAAAAACACAAACAGATGAGGTTCTGAGGAGAACTAAGAACTTTTCAATCCTTGAAAGTAAGCTATCGGGTTTAAAAGATAATTATCATAGAACAAACGAGAACATAAATAAACTTAACGATACCATCCAAAATATAACCACCAGTATAGCTAAAACTGTCGGGTATTTAGAAGAACTCGGTATCGAGAAAAAGCAAATCGAAGAAAAATTATATGCATCGGAATCCCTATATTCTGAAAAGCAAAAAGAGAAAGACAAATTAGAAAAAGAGATAACAACTCTCAAAGAAAAAGAACTGGAAGAGAAGGGTGCTTTAAAAACCTTAAAAGATAAAATAGAGTTTCTCAAAACGCTTATTGCTAACCTCGAAGGAATTTCTAACGCGTCAAAAGCATTAATTGAAAGCAAAGAATGGACCTCGAATCCCAAAAATCTTTTCGCCGATATTGGTGATGCAGACGACAAGCATAGGTTCGCTTTGGAAGCATCATTAAAAAGCGTTCTGAACAACCTACTGGTTGATAATATTTCCGATCTTGAAAAAGCTATTTTATACTTGAAAAAAAATAATCTTGGTAAAGCCTCGTTCTATCTTCTGAAAAAAGAGAAAAGGAAGAACATACTCTTAAGTTCCGTGGCTGATCTGGCACTTCGAAGTAAGATTAGAAAAATAAGTAAAGATAAATCCTTTGATAGTTGGGCTTACTCAGTAGTGCAGACAGATGCTAAATGGAAACCTTATTTCAAAAATGTTTTGTTAAAAACCGCTATTATTTTGGATTTGAATTCGGCATTAAAGTTAAATTCAAAATACCCAGATTTCGATTTCGTAACCTTGGATGGAGATATTGTCCAAAGTAATGGTGTAATCCAAGCAGGTTCTGCCCCGAAAATAGATGATACACTATTCGGAAGAAAACAACTTCTCGATAAACTTATAGGAGATATAGCGGGATTTGAAAGTAGACTGAAACAATTAAGATCTGAAATTGAACAAAAAGAACTTGCCCTAACTAAAATCGACTTAAAAAACTTATCAGACAATGGAAAGCTTCTACTCAACGATCTTAACAATATTGAGAAACAAATATCTCAGCTTGAATTTGAAAAGAAAAAAGCTTCGGAGGAAATAGAAAAAATCCAAAAAGGAATTCATGACCTTGTAATCGAATCCAACAATCTTGATAGTGAAATACTGAAATTGGAAGAAGATGTAAAAATACAAAAGGAGGATAAAGAAACTGCCGAAACTAAACTTAAGCAACTCGAAAATACTCTGTCAGAAGCTGAAACAGAATATAACAATATTGTTTCCGAACAAAACAAACGAAAACTGGAATTGGAAAGGTTACTTGGCCAGCTTCAAAACATTGAAAATGCAATTGCCCGAGCTGAGAAAAATAAATCTTCCGTTATCGAAACAACAGAAAAACGCAACTTGGATATTCGAAAATTCGAAAATGAAATAGAGGAAATACAAATCCAGCTTACTGAGGCTAAAATAGAATATGATAATCACTCCTCCTTTAGGGAAAATTTACTGAGTGAAGAAAAAGAAATCGAGGTTGAGCTTAACTCCATTAAAAAAGAATCTTCTGAATATGAAGAATCTCTCAATACATACCGTGGAAACAGACAAGAAATTTCGGATAACATTCATAACCTTGATTTAAAATTAAACGAGATAAAACTTAGAATCGAAAATCTCTTGGTAAATATTAAAGAGAACTATTCACTTGAACTTGAATTAAAAGAATTTGATGATCTAGAATCTTATAACTTCGAGGAAACTTCAAAAGGAGTTCATTCTCTGAAAGACAAATTAAGAAACCTTGGGCCAATTAACCTTCTTGCTTACTCCGAATATGAAGAAGAAAAGGGAAGATTTGATTTCCTGCAGGAACAGCGGAATGATTTGATACAATCGGAAAAAGATTTAATTAAAACCATACAGGAGATTAACAATACCGCACAAAATTTATTTCTACAAACATTTGAAGAAATAAGAAATAATTTCAAAAATATTTTTCAAACACTATTTAATCCTGGCGATGAAGCCGATCTGGTTTTGGATGAGAATATCGATCCGCTTGAAGCAAAAATAGAAATCATTGCTAAACCAAAAGGTAAACGACCTACATCTATCGAATTACTTTCCGGGGGAGAAAAAACCCTAACTGCAACTGCATTGCTCTTCGCTATTTATTTAGTAAAACCAAGTCCCTTCTGCATATTGGATGAAGTTGACGCCCCTCTAGATGACGCTAATATCGACAGATTTGCAAAACTGACAAAAGAATTCAGCAAGAAAACACAGTTCATTATTGTAACGCATAATAAACGAACGATGGAATCTACTGAAACAATGTATGGAGTTACAATGCAGGAAGAAGGCATATCGAAGATTGTTGGTGTAAAATTCAATGAAGAACTAGCAGTAAGCTCATAATTATGGATAAAGTTTTTAAAATATTTGTCGATTTCGACGGGACTATCACACCTAAAGACGTAGGTGAAACAATGTTCCTAACATTCGGTAATCCCACCAAAGCCTATAAAATTGTCGATAGATGGACGAGGGAAGAAATTAATTCCATGCAGGCGTGGCGGTTGCTTTGTGAGACTGTACCTCCGATTGATATGCACAAATACATTGAATTCATAGATACTTTCGAAATTGAAAAAGGTTTCAGAGAATTTATAAACTTTTGTACAGAGAATAATTTTGAAATCAGAATCCTCAGCGATGGATTAGACTTCTATATCAATAGAATTCTGTACAATAATAACCTGGGATTTTTAGAAGTTCTTTCAAACTCACTTACCATCAGCACGGACAACATTCTCACTCCTTCTTTCCCTCATACCGATGAAGAATGTAATTACTGTGCAAATTGTAAAAAAAATCATATAATAAATTTTACGGACGACGAAGATTTCAGTATCTACATAGGTGATGGATATTCTGATAAATGCCCTGCTCAATTTTGTGATTTTGTTTTCGCTAAAAATTCTCTTCTCAAGTATTGTGAAAAAAATAGGATAACATACTTCCCTTTCCAAAATTTTCATGATGTAGTTAAGAGATTAGAAGAATTGAAAAATAAGAAGAGACTAAAAAAGAGACATCAGGCTGAACTAAAAAGAAGAGAAATCTATTTACAGGGATAAACATTAATGGCAAATTTTGCGTTAAAAGTTTTTAAATACCGCAGTTATACTCCAATTCCGTTTTTGGCTATGATGTTGATATTTCAAGAAATAACCACCTTAAGCTTAATCATAGGATTTATAATTCTAATTCTCGGAGCGCTTATCAGATTCTGGGGAGTATGTTTTGCCGGGAGTGAAACACGAACTACAGGAGCAGTAGGAGGTACATTTCTAATTATTAGCGGCTCCTTTGCATATGTCAGAAATCCTTTGTATCTAGGTAACCTATTCATCTACCTGGGTATCGGAATAATGTCTATGGCTTTATTCCCTTACTTACAAATAGTTGCATTATTGTTCTTTTATTTTCAGTATCGTATTATAATTACCGAAGAAGAAAAATATTTATTAAAAACATTCGGTGAAAAATTCGAAAGATATTACAAATCTGTTCCGAGGTTTTTCCCGAGATTTACTTGTTACAAAGATCCTGATGTTATTCAACCACCATTCAACCTGAAAGCAGCTATCAAATCAGAGACGAGGACTTGGCAAGCTCTGTTTTCCATAACTATGATTCTAATAATATTTTATCTGGTATTTTAGATTGAGCAAGGGACTTATGATAATCGCAGGTGAAGCTTCGGGTGACTTACACGGAGCTTCTTTAATAAATCAGTTGAAAAATGTTAACTCTACCATAAAATTTTACGGTATCGGCGGCGACAAAATGATTGCAGAAGGATTAACCGCAGACTTTAATATTAAGGACATGGCGTTTTTAGGATTCACAGAGATTATAAAACATATTCCATTTATTAAAAAAGTTCAAAAAACTCTCTTAAATAGAATCGAAAAAGAAAGTATAAGTGTTGCTGTATTGATTGATTACCCCGGTTTTAATTTGAGTATAGCGAAAAAAATGAAAGAACTTGGAGTAAAAATCATTTATTACATATCTCCACAAGTTTGGGCATGGGGTAAAAAAAGAATATTAAAGATTAAGAAATTAGTAAATAAAATGCTGGTCATCTTCCCTTTTGAAAAAGAGATATATGAAAAAGCCGGGATTAGTGTTGATTTTGTTGGACATCCCCTTATTGAGAGAATTGCAGATTATAATTTCCTTTCAAAAGAAAAACTCTACGCCAAATTCTCTTTAGATCGAGAGAAAGAAATCCTGTTGATAATGCCAGGGAGCCGCATACAAGAAATAAAGAAAATCTTCCCTGAATGTATCAAGGCTGCATCACGATTATCTGAAAAATTTCATCTGCAAACTGTCGTAGCATGTTCTAACAATATAAATGAAAATATTTTTCAATTCCTAACCGAAAACAAGAATTTCCATATTATCAAAGATCTTAATTACGATCTAATGAAATATGCTAAATTCGGAATTATAAAATCCGGTACATCCACTCTTGAAGCGGGTCTTTTTAAACTCCCAAGCATTGTAGTATATGCAACTAGCTGGACGACATATATCATTGGCAAATCTTTAATCAGAATAAAAAATATAGCCATGGCCAATATCCTTGCAGGTGAAACGATTTTTCCTGAGTTGATACAGAAGGATGTAAATTCAGAAACGATTTTCCAAAACGCTAATGTGATTTGAAATTAGAAATAAATTGGAAATTATAAAATTCAGATTGGGAGAAAAAGGGGCTTCCAGGAAAGCTGCTGAATTAATAAATGCAATATTAAATGAAGATTAAAACCCTAAAACAAAACTTTTTACGATTTCTTGGATTATATATTCTTTCTTTTATTAGCAATGTTCTTTTAAAGACTGTAAAAATTAGAATTCATAATTCGAACACGGTTGAAAATTTCATTAAGCAACAAAAAAATTTTATAGTGGTTTTCTGGCATGGAACTATGCTCGTACCATGGTTCTTGCATCGTGACCAAAATTGCGCTGCTTTGGTAAGCCAGAGTAAAGACGGTGAAATACTTTCAAGAATTTTGAAGAAGTGGAATTATCAAGTTATTCGCGGATCAAGCCATACCGGTGGAAAAGAAGCATTAGAAATATTGCTTGACAAAACTAAAAAAAAATTTTCCATTGCGATAACACCGGATGGACCGACCGGACCATCGCGTTTTATGAAAGCTGGGGCTGTTATCACCGCGAAAAAATCAAATTTACCTTTAATATTGTTAGGTGTTGCATACGCGAAGAAATATAAATTGAATAGCTGGGATAAATTCGAGATACCAAAACTATTTAGTAAAATTGCCGTTGTCTATTCGGAACCGATTTTCGTTGACCGATCATTAAGCTATGATGCTACTTCTGAGGTAATTAATGAGTGTGGATTTAAATTAAATACATTGCAGGAAGAAGCCGGGGTAATTTGTTTAAAATTATAAAAATATTGTTGTCTCCCTTAGCAGTGATATACTTTTACATTATTAAGGTACGGAATTATCTCTTTGACAAAGGAGTTTTTCCCATTAGAAAAGTTAATGCAAAAGTAATTTCCATCGGTAATCTAACCGTTGGGGGTTCAGGTAAAACACCGGCGGTAATATACATTGCCAATACCCTTAAAGAAGCAGGCGCTAAAGTTGGAATTCTCAGTCGCGGTTATAGGAGAAAATCGCATGGATTTTTGTTAGTATCCGACGGTAATAAAATAAAAACCCAGGTAAAAATATGTGGCGATGAAATATATTTAACGGCTGAAGAATGCAGAGTGCCTTGTGCAGTAGCTGAAAGAAGGGTAAACGGTGCTAGAAAATTTATTCATTCTACGAATATCAATACGATAGTACTTGACGATGCATTTCAGCATAGATGGATTCATCGTGATTTGAACGTTTTGATATTTGATCAAAGGTTTGTGAAAGTTGCTGGAAGATTCGAACAGAAATTAATCCCTTTGGGCTCTATGCGGGAATCCTTCTCGGCAATTGAAAGAGCAGATGTTATCATCATCAATAGAAAGTTTTCCGAAAAAACCACCGTGCCGCCTAAACTAAAAAAATATTTTGAAGGAAAACCTATTTATTATGCGTACTATAAAGCTAAGGGATTCCTTGATGTAAAGGATCACCAATATTATCCAATAGAAGAATTTACCGGACAGAAAAGTTTGGTAATTTGCGGAATCGCCCAACCCTATTCATTTGTCAAAATTTTGACGCAAAACAAAATAGACGCGAAAAACAGAATGATTTTCCCAGATCATAAAAATTATACATCCAAGGAAGTTCAGTTAATAAGAAAAAATTTTTACGATACTAATTCATATTCTGTAATCACAACTCAAAAGGATGCAGTTAAATTAACACAATACGGAAAGGAACTGGATGACATTGACATCTATTATCTAAAAATCGAACTTGATATCGAGGACAAAGACGAGTTCAATAATTTATTAATCAAAAAAATTTGTAAATAAAACTATAAAATTATTTTCAAAATTAGGAGATCCACTTATGGCTATGCAAAAGGTGTTTAAACTAGTGTATTTTTTCGGTGGTAAGAAAGCTGAAGGAAAGACTGATATGAAGAACCTACTTGGCGGAAAAGGAGCTAACCTCGCCGAAATGGTAAACATCGGATTACCTGTACCCGCTGGCTTTACAATAACAACCGACGTTTGCACTTATTATTATAAAAACAATAAAAAATATCCTAAAGAGTTGAAAAAGCTAGTCCTAACTGCATTAAATAAGGTAGAAAAAATAATGGGTGCTAAGTTCGGTGATAAAAAAAATCCGCTGCTAGTCTCGGTCCGTAGCGGTGCCAGAGCTTCGATGCCCGGTATGATGGATACTATTCTCAATCTCGGATTGAACGATGAAACAGTTCTTGGATTGATTGAAAAAACTGGCAATCCGCGTTTTGCTTACGATTCTTACAGAAGATTTGTACAAATGTACGGTGATGTTGTGCTTGGATTAAAACCCAAAGACAAACATGATATTGATCCATTCGAAACAATTCTTGAAAGGAAAAAAAGAGAAAATAATATTTTCAAGGATACGGATTTGACAGCCGAACAGTTAAAGGAATTGATCGAAGAATATAAAGATGAAATTAAAATACGTGCAGGTAAAGAATTCCCCAAAGATCCGATGGAACAACTTTGGGGAGCAATTGGCGCTGTATTCAGTTCCTGGATGAATGAGCGCGCTATTGCTTACAGAAAATTAAACAACATACCTGCTGATTGGGGTACAGCTGTCAATATACAGTCAATGGTATTCGGAAATATGGGAGAAGACTCCGGAACAGGTGTTGCATTTACAAGAGACGCAGCCACCGGAGAAAATGTTTTTTATGGAGAATATTTAGTTGATGCTCAAGGGGAAGACGTTGTTGCAGGTATTAGAACTCCCCTTCCAATATCGATGTTGGAAAAATATAATGAAAAAATATATAAGCAATTGATAATCTTCCGCGGAAAATTGGAAAAACATTATAAAGATATGATGGATATCGAATTCACTATTCAACAGGGAAAACTTTGGATGCTCCAATGCCGCGTTGGCAAAAGAACCGGTTTTGCTGCAATTAAAATCGCGGTGGATATGGTAAGAGAGAAATTAATTTCCAAAGAAGATGCGATAGCTCGGATTGAGCCTGATCAATTAAATCAATTGCTAAGACCAATATTCGATCAGAAAGAAAAACAAAGAGTCATCGAGAGCGGAAAACTCTTAGCTAAAGGTTTGAATGCCGGACCCGGTGCTGCTTCCGGTAAGATTGCATTTACTGCCGCAGACGCCGAAAGAATGGCTAAAGACAAAAATAATGTTATTCTTGTCAGAATTGAGACCTCTCCGGACGATATTAAAGGCATGAATGCTGCCGTCGGTATTCTTACTGCACGCGGAGGAATGACCTCTCATGCAGCATTAGTTGCACGACAGATGGGAAAAATTTGCATCGTCGGATGTAGTGCACTAAATATCAACTACAGGACTGGTGAAATGAGAATCGAAGGAAAGAATGTTGTGATAAAAGAGGGAGACTATATTTCTATCGACGGCACAACAGGAGAAGTTATTTTGGGAGAACTCCAAACAAAACCTTCTGAAGTTGTTCAAGTACTTATTACCAAAGAGTTGAACAGCAAACAATCCGAAGTTTATAAGACATATAACGACTTAATGAAATGGGCTGATAAAATCCGAAGATTGGGCATACGGACAAATGCAGATCAGCCTGACCAAGCGGTAAATGCAATTGCTTTCGGTGCTGAAGGAATCGGTCTTTGCCGTACGGAACATATGTTCTTTGGTGGGGATAGAATCCTTCATGTTAGAGAAATGATTCTTTCAGATACTGAGGAAGGGCGCAGAAAAGCTTTGGATAAATTACTTCCGTTTCAACGAGATGACTTTAGGGGAATTTTTGAGGTAATGGCTGGGAAACCAGTTACAATTAGGACTTTAGATCCTCCACTACACGAATTTTTACCTCATACCGAAAAAGAAATAACAGACGTTGCAAGAGAGTTGAATATTCCCGTAGAGAAAGTACAGGAGAAAATCGAATCATTGTATGAGTTCAATCCGATGCTGGGCTTCAGAGGTTGCAGACTCGGCATAAGATTCCCGGAAATTACCGAAATGCAAGCGAGAGCTATATTCGAAGCTGCAATAGAAGTTAGCGACAAGGGAATTCCGGTTAAACCCGAAATAATGATCCCCTTAGTTGGTCTTGTTGAAGAATTGAGACTTCAGGAAAGAATTATTAGAAAAGTCGCTGAAGAAGTCTTTACAACAAATGGAAAGAAAATAAATTACCTAGTCGGTACAATGATTGAGCTTCCCAGAGCTGCTTTAACTGCAGATGAAATTGCGCAGGTTGCAGAGTTTTTCAGCTTTGGAACCAATGATCTTACCCAAACAACGTTCGGTCTTTCAAGGGATGATTCGGGAAAATTCTTACCTCTCTATGTTGAAAGAGATATTTTACCAAAGGATCCGTTTGAATCGATCGATCAGAGAGGAGTCGGACAGCTCATTGAAATAGGCACACAGAAAGGACGTTCAATCAATTCAAAATTAAAAGTCGGTATTTGCGGTGAACATGGCGGAGAATCAGCTTCGGTTGAATTCTGTCACAAAGTAGGTTTAGATTACGTAAGTTGTTCCCCGTTCCGCATTCCAATTGCAAAACTTGCGGCTGCAAGGGCAGCATTGAAAGATATAAAAACGGGAAAATTGCTAGGAAAGAAAAAGAATACAATTAAAAAGACAACAAAAAGAAAAGGAAATAGCAAATAAAAAACGTTGAGGGAAAGATTAAATGGATCCTTTCTCTTCAATCTAATCACAACTTTATTGTTACTTAGAAACGTTGGGAGTATAAATGAAATTATCAGACTTCAAGTATAATCTGCCGAAGACAGCAATAGCAAAATTCCCTTCATCACCAAGGGATAATGCAAAATTATTAGTGCTCAATAGAGCTACGGAAGAAGTTGAGCATAAAAAGTTCTCCAACATTATCGATTACATGACCAAAGGAGATGTTCTGGTTGTAAATGAAACAAAAGTAATGCAGGCCAGGCTTTTCGGTAAAAAAGAAAGAACAAATGCAAAAATCGAGGTATTCGTTCTCAGGGAGTTAAATAAGGAAGAAAATATTTGGGACGTTATAGTCGATCCTGCGCGCAAGGTTAGAATCGGAAATAGAATTTATTTTAATGATAAACTCTGGTGCGAAGTTATCGATAATACAACATCCCGTGGGAGAACTGTCAGATTCAACGACGATGCCGGGGATATTTTCAAAGCAATTGAAAGGATAGGGCAAACACCTCTACCGCACTACATTAAACGAGATCCTGTTTCCAAGGATAGAGATGACTATCAGACTATCTTCGCTACAACAGACGGATCGGTAGCTGCACCTACAGCTGCGCTTCATTTTACACCAGCTTTGATTAACAAAATCAAAAGGAAAGGTATAAAAATTTCAACCGTTCTTTTACATATCGGTCTTGGCACATTCAGGCCCGTAGAAGTTGAGGATTTAACTAAACATAAGATGGATTCCGAATATTTTGAAATTAGCGAGGAATCAGCAAAGATCATAAACAAAGCGCTGGAAAGTAAAAAGAATGTTTTTGTTTCCGGTACAAGTGCAACAAGAGCCCTTGAAAGCAGTGTTACCGCAGAAGGATTCGTTAAGCCCAATAAGGGCTGGACAGATAAATTTATATTTCCACCATATGACTTTAAAATCACAAAGAAATTAATAACTAACTTTCATCAGCCTGAATCGACATTGCTCATGTTAACCGCTGCCTTTGGGAGCTATGATCTTATAATGAAAAACTATAAGAGAGCTCTTAAAGATGGATTTCGTTTCTTAAGCTATGGCGATGCTATGCTAATAATATAAAATGAAAAAATATGCTATTATACCCTCCGGGGGTAAAGGTAATCGATTTGGCGGCAGTACCCCGAAGCAATACCTTAAAGCAAAAGGTAAGGAGATGATCGCATATACTCTAGAAATATTTCAAAATTCTCTTTTAATCGATGAGATAATCGTAGCTGCGGAAGAAGAATATCATAGAATGCTAGAAAATATTAAAAAGAAATATGGTATATCAAAACTGACAAAGATTGTTAAGAGCGGGAAAGAAAGGCAGGATTCCGTTTTCATGGCTTTATCTTCTCTGCAGGCCAAAGATGAAGATTTAATCGTGGTTCACGATGCAGTTCGTCCTCTGCTGCAACTTAAAACTCTTAACTCTATAATCGAATCCGCCAAGGAAAATAAGAATGCAGTTGCTGTGATAACAGCAAGAGATACTCTCATCCAAACTGTTGAAGAGAACACAGTATATCTCGATCGTAATAAAATTCATTATATCCAGACTCCACAGATATTTCCATATGGAACTTTAAAACAAGCTATGGCATTAGCTTACAAGCAAAAGTTTTTAGGAAGCGACGAATCCATATTAGTAAATCGAGCTGGATATAAAATTAATTTTGTGGAAGGTGAATTCTTGAACTTCAAAATTACTTCAAAATCTGACTTCGACCTTTTTCTCAGACTATGTTAGTGAAAAGGAATATTATTTGTCATTGTTTATAAAGAATAAAATCAATAAGTTTGTGAAAATTTATACAATAGGAAGAATGGATGCTTAATTTACTGATTGTTATCATATTATCTTACTTGGTAGGTTCTATCCCAACCGCAATTATTGTAAGTAAATTGGCTAAAGGAATTGATATTCGAGACCACGGAAGCGGCAATATGGGGGGAAGCAATGTTTTCCGCGTGATGGGGTGGAAATACGGCTTATTAGTAATTTTATTCGATGCTTTGAAAGGTGCCGTCGCTGTTATTTTTATAGCTCGGTTGTATTGGGATAACATTCCCTTTAATAACATAACTCCTTTCGATGATTTTACGCTTATCCAGATAATTGCCGGGATATCTGCTGTTGCAGGTCATATATGGACGGCATTCGCAGGATTCCGCGGCGGTAAGGGAATAGCTACTGCTCTCGGTTTCTTATTTACAATCATTACTATTGATATACTTTTTGCGTTGGCCATTTTTATTGTAGTAGTTTCCATCTCACGGTATATTTCATTGGGCTCCATATCGGCAGTAGTATCAATTCCATTCATTATGATAATCAGAGAGAACATTTTCGGTGTTGACATAACAGGTTATCATACATTACTACCGTTTTCTATTGTGTTGGCACTCTTAGTTATATATACTCACCGCTCAAATTTAAATAGGCTATTTAAAGGAAAAGAAAATCGTATATCATTTCTTAAAAAAGACAAAAAATAAATGCGCGTATCAGTTATAGGCGCCGGCGGTTGGGGTACAACCCTCGCAATTCTTTTACATAACAATGGTCATGAAGTAATTCTTTGGGAGTATTTCAAAGGATACGCAAAAACACTCAAAAAATCCCGCGTTAATAAAATATATCTCCCCGGTATTACCATTCCGAAAGGAATAGATATAACACACGATTTAGACAAAGCAGCATTGAATCGGCACATTCTGGTGGTAGCTGTTCCGTCTCAATTCATTAGAGGTGTTCTCAGAAAGATTAAAAAAATCAACTTTGGTAATACGACTTTTGTAAACGTATCAAAAGGGATTGAAAAAGACACATTGATGACCATAGACAAAATCATTTTAGATGAGATACCTTCGATTGATGAGAACAACATTGGGGCACTTTCGGGACCAAGCCACGCTGAAGAAGTGAGCAGAAAAATCCCTACAGCTGTTGTGACAGCTTCAATAAACGAAAATACCGCTAAGCAGATTCAGGCTGCTTTCATGACTTCCTTCTTTAGAGTTTATTCCTCTACGGATATTATTGGAATTGAACTTGGAGGATCCTTGAAAAATGTTATTGCGATTGGTGCCGGTATTATTGATGGTGCGAAATTCGGGGATAATACAAAAGCAGCTATTATGACCCGCGGTATTGCAGAAATATCACGTCTCGGTGTTGCAATGGGCGCTCAACAAGAAACATTTGCCGGTCTTTCGGGAATGGGAGACTTAATAGTTACCTGCATGAGTAAACACAGCCGCAACCGTTATGTAGGAGAACAAATAGGCAGAGGAAAAAAATTAAAGGATATTTTAAAATCTATGGATATGGTTGCCGAAGGAGTTGAGACCTCCCGTTCGGTTTATCAATTATCAAAAAAATTGAACGTCGAAACTCCGATTGCAGAGGCCGTTTATAAAATTCTATTTGAAGATAAAGACCCCCTTAAAGCTACCTACGAACTTATGACCAGAGATATGAAACCAGAGATGTAACACTTCAGATGTAATTTTCTTTCTTAATCTTATTATTTTTTTTATTTATATTTCTTACAAACCTTAAATCAATTTGGCTGATAGAAAATAATGACCAACAACCTCTCCGCATCGGTTCAGTACTTAAAATCTGTGGGACCTAAACGAGCTGAATCTTTCAATAAAATCGGGATCTTTACAATCAAAGATCTGCTTTTTTATTTCCCCACTCGTTACCTAGATAGATCTACAGTGTTAAATTCCGTTAAAGTTGTTCAACATGTTGTAAACGGATACGAAGGTGAGGTTACAATCGTCGGAGAAGTAATTAATAAAGAGGTGATTAGATATACAAAAAAGCAATTACTAAAAGTAAGGTTCAGAGATAAGGCAGGATTTTTCGAATGTGTCTGGTTTCAGGGTTTTAAATTTTTTAAAGATATTTTTAACAAAGGTGAGTTTTATGCTGTCTCCGCCAAACCTGTAATCACACGATATGGAAATCTTCAATTTGCTCATCCAGATTTCGATAGACTAGCAGATAAGGAATCGGAAGAATTTTTAAATACGGGCAAAATTATACCTTTCTATAGGGTACCGAAAGAACTTCGTGCGACAAATATCGGCGACTATAGCCTTAGAAGAATTATAAATAACATTGTCAATGAATACTTGGACGACTTACATGAAACTATGCCGGAACAGATTATTCAAGAAAACAAACTATTTGATCTGAAATCTGCTGTAAAAAATATCCACCTTCCTGTTGATAACGAATCGTTAAACCGTGCGCTGGTTAGATTTAAGTACGAGGAATTGTTTTATATAGAGTGTCTTGTAGCTTTAAAAAAACATAATGTAAAAAATAAAATCTCGGGGAATTCATTTACCATTCATTCAAATTTGATTAAAGACTTTTTAAGCACACTCCCATTCCAATTAACCGATGCTCAATTGAAAGTGTTGTCGGAAATTAAACGCGATATGATTGATGAAAAACCGATGAACAGACTATTACAAGGAGATGTTGGCAGCGGTAAGACTATCGTAGCTCTAATAAGTATGTTGATAGCTATTGATAATAATTATCAAGCAGTATTGATGGCCCCTACAGAAATATTAGCTATGCAGCACTACAACAAAATAAGCTCTCTTGTTAAAAATTTCGATGTGAATGTTACCTTATTAATAGGATCACAAAGAAAATTAGATAGAGAGAAAATACTTCACAGCATCAAAACAAATGATACGAATATTATTATCGGCACTCATGCTCTGCTGGAGGAAGATGTTGATTTTCATAAGATCGGTTTAATTGTTATAGATGAACAACATAGATTCGGAGTAGTTCAAAGGTCGACGTTAATAAATAAAGGATATCAACCAGATGTATTAGTAATGACCGCTACACCTATTCCACGGACACTTTCTATGACAGTTTACGGAGATTTAGATATTTCTACAATTAATGAAATGCCTCAAAACAGAAAACTGGTAAAGACATATTTGCGTGGTGAAAATAAATTACCGAACATATATAATTTTATCATCGATAAAAGTGTCGAGGATTATCAATCATTCATTGTTTATCCTCTTGTAAAAGATTCAGATAAAATCGAATTAAAGGCAGCCGAGACATATTACAATGAACTCAAAAATACTTTTCTTAAAGATCTTAAAGTGGGTTTAATTCACGGTCAGATGTCTTGGAAAGAAAAAGATGAAATAATGTTGAAGTTTGCTAATAAAGAATTTCACGTATTAGTAAGCACTACTGTTATTGAAGTAGGTATTGACATTCCCGATGCAAACATTATCGTTATTAATGATGCGCACAGATTCGGTTTATCACAACTTCATCAACTCAGAGGCAGAGTCGGTAGAAGTAACATACAAGCATTTTGCATACTAGTTACGAAAGATGATCTTTCAGTTAGATCCAATCAAACAAATTTTGAATTCGATTATCTTTCATCCGCTCAAATTGAAAAAAACAAATCCATCATAAGATTGAATGCAATGGTTAAATATAACAGCGGTTTTGATTTATCGGAGATAGATTTAAAACTAAGAGGACCCGGAGATATCTTCGGAATCAGACAAAGCGGTTTTCCCGAATTAAAGTATGCAGACATACTCAATGACTCCGAAACACTTATGAGTGCAAAAGAAGAAGCGTTTAAAATAATTAACGATGATCCGTCTTTAACAAAAGAAAAAAATAAAATCATCCAGTCAACTCTCCACACTTCTTATTCGGATAGTCTGAAGTACGCATACATCGCGTAAGAAAAATTTTGCTGCTCTCACCTCACAACCCCGGTAAGATGACCTCGAGCACACATGACGAAAATAATTTCATCTGAATAATTTTTTTTTTAATTTGTTGCATATAATTTATAATTACTTATATTGCTATAAAAAATTTTATGAGGATTGCTAATAATCTCATTTAATT
>CAZKNM010000043.1:4516-7005 GCA_964554135.1 uncultured Melioribacteraceae bacterium | reverse complement strand
CGCAAAATTCAATAGCACACCTCTCTCCTCTTTTAACGATACTTACGCCGAATGGGATACGATCAATACGATTAATGCAATAAAAAACTCTCTCAAACTATTTAATAACGTGAACATGGTTGAAGCAAACAAAGATGCTTATGAAAAATTAAAAGCTATTCAACCTGATATTGTGTTTAACTATTCGGAAGGTGCAAACGGATTATCAAGAGAAGCTCAAATACCCGCCATGTTAGACATGTTGTGTATTCCATATACCGGTTCCGATCCTCTTACGCTAACAACATGTTTAAATAAAGCCCGAACAAAAGAAATTTTATCATATCATAATATTCCTAATGCAAAATTTACCGTCGCATTTGAAAATGATTTACCAAAAAATTTTGATCTTAATTTTCCCATTATAATAAAACCTATTGGTGAGGGATCCAGCAAGGGAATATTTAACAATTCATACATAGGAAGCAAAGAAGAATTGATTTGTGCACTTAATTCTAACGTTAATAATTATAATCAACCTTTTATCATCGAAGAATTTTTACCTGGGAGAGAATTTACAGTTGCGATCATCGGCAACGGAGATGAAGCTGAAGTCCTTCCGATAGTAGAAATGAATTTTAATTCCTTACCTAAGGATTTAGTCCCGATCTATTCATTCGAAGCAAAATGGGTAGAAGATACGCGCGATAAACCGTTGGAAATTTTCTCATGCCCCGCGAAAATTGACTTCGAAATCGAGCGAAAAATAAGAGAAATCGCACTTTCGACATACAATATTTTAAACTGCAAGGATTGGAGCCGGATTGACATTAGATTAAATAAAGATGATCAACCAAACGTGATTGAAGTAAATCCAATACCGGGAGCACTTCCAGATCCGATGGATAATTCTTGTTTTCCAAAAGCTGCTCGTGCGTATGGACTAACTTATGAAGAAATGATTAATAAAGTATTATTTGTCGCGGCTAAGAGACATAAACTTATATGATCATTGACGACAAAATATTAGTCTGTTACAATGAACCGGCTAAATTTTACAACAATTATCTCGGAAAAAATATCTCCAATGATATTGAGAATGTTGATCTTTCCGAAACCGATTTCACAAAACAATTGAAAACAATTCGCAACTCTCTTAAAAAACATTTCTCTCAAGTTGAACTATTTGCATTAAATGGAAACACAAAAAGCACAATAAAATCTATCTCGGAAATCACGCCTGGCATTATTTTTAATTTCGTTGAATCTGTTGAGGGGAATGCTAACTACGAAAGTTTTATTGCCGGTCTTTATGAAATTTTAGGAATACGTTATACGGGTTCAACTCCTCTTTGTTTAGGGAATTGTTTAATAAAGTCCAGAACAAAACAAATTTTGAAAGCAAACGGTATTCGAACACCGAACTATTTGTTAGCTAGTTTTAAAAAAGAAATAAACGTAAGTGAATTTGAACTAAGATTCCCGGTTATTCTGAAATTATCAAAGGAAGACGCAAGCATCGGTATTTCAGAACTTTCGGTTGTTAAAAACTTCAAAGCATTAAAAAAACAATTGAACTTTTTATTCAATACATATAGACAGGATGTTATTATTGAGGAGTATATTATAGGCAGAGAACTGAACGTCTCAATTTTACAAAATGAAGCGCTGCCGATTTCAGAAATCACATTTACCGGTCTGCCTAAGAATTTGCCAAAGATTGTCACATATGAAGCTAAGTGGTCTCCCAATAGCATTTATTACAAACACACAGTACCAAAATGCCCTGCCGACATCGATAATAAGTTAAAGGATAGAATTTTTTCAATCGCAAAAAAAACATTCCAAGCAATGGATTGTAGAGATTATGCAAGAGTAGATATTAGATTGAACAAAAGAAACGTACCATATGTAATTGAAATAAATCCAAATCCGGATATTTCAACCGACTCGGGTTTTGCTAGATCAGCTAAGGCTGCGGGAATTTCATATGACGAACTTTTATATAGAATAGCAGGCTTTGCATTAAAAAGAAAACAATATGATACGCAAATTACAGAAAAAGGACTTGCATCAACTTAAATCCATTATTGATAAAGTTGACTTGTTTACGATCGAAGAAAAAGATGTTGCTCTAGAGTTAATTGATGAAGCCACTGAATTTTCTGAAAAAGATTATTATAATATTTTCGTATATGAGAGAAATAATAAAATTTATGGTTATCACTGTACGGGAAAGAGAGCTTTGACAGATGGTGTTTTCGATTTATATTGGATCGTTGTTGATCCAGAAAATCAAAATAACGGGATAGGAAAGGAATTATTAATGCATTCGGAAGAATTTGTGAAAAATAATAACGGAAGATGGATATTAGCAGAAACTTCATCCCGAGAAGCATATGAATCCACAAGGAAGTTTTATTTAAGAAATAATTATTCAATTGTTTCCCAAATAAAAGATTTTTATTCCGTTAAAATAAGGCTTCATGAATTGCTGTTGTCGCTAAAAT
>CAZKNM010000043.1:0-4506 GCA_964554135.1 uncultured Melioribacteraceae bacterium | reverse complement strand
CGTTAATGATCACTTAATAGTCTTTGGCAAATACATAATAATATAAAGGATTATTCTATGGAACTTTGGCAACAAATGATACGCGATAGTATTCATTCCGTTGATGAGCTCGTCGAGAAATTTAATCTCGACAGAAAGGCAGCCGGTCAATTAGATGAATTCTTCCAGGCCAGAATTAATCCATACTATCTAAGCCTTATCAGACATCCAGGAGATCCGATATGGCGTCAATGCGTACCAGATAATACTGAATTGGAAGACCTTGATGGAATCGAGGACCCATTGAACGAAGATGGCATGAGTCCCGTACCAAACATTACACACAGGTATCCTGATAGAGTGTTGTTCCTTGTAAGCAGCCAGTGTGGAATGTATTGCCGTTTTTGTACTCGAAAAAGAAAGGTCGGCAATTCAGAAAAAATTTCAATGAAGGAATTAGAGTCTGCTTTTAAATATATCGAAGACAATCCGCAAATTAGGGATGTGATTCTATCAGGCGGGGATCCTTTAATGTTGACAGATTTTATGCTTGAAAAAGTTTTGAAACGTCTCAGACAAATCCCGCACATAGAAATAATCCGACTCGGTACAAAAATGCCATGCGTACTTCCACAAAGAATTACACCTAAACTTTGCGAGATGTTAAAGAAATATCAACCAATATATATCAACACACATTTCAACCATCCATGGGAAATTACTCCGGAAAGTACAAAAGCATGTGAGATGTTGGTTGATTCCGGATTTCCTGTAAACAATCAATGTGTGTTGATGAAAGACGTAAACGATAAATCCGAAGTAATAAAAGAATTATTCCTGAAATTATTGAAAATCAGGGTTCGGCCGTACTATCTATTCATGGCCGACGAAACCAAAGGAGCCAACCATTTTAGAACCTCGATAGAAACCGGTTTAAACATCATGAACAACTTGAGAGGAAATATAAGCGGATTGGCTATTCCTCACTTTGTTATTGACGCTCCCGGCGGCGGTGGGAAGATTCCTCTCCTTCCAAAATATGTTCTCCATCAGGATGAAGACCGAATTATTATGCGCAACTACAAAAATGAGATATATGCCTACCGGGATGTTAAAGATAAAAATAATGTTAAAAAGTCCTCTGAGACTATGATCCCAGTTAAGGTTTCAAACAAAAAGAATGGTAAGTCTAAGCAACCTAAAAAATATAGAAATATAGAGAGTATCAAACTTCCAGAATATATAACTAACGAGAATTAATAAAAAGGGGTAATCTAAGATTACCCCTTTTTTATATCAACACACCTTCTATACTTAACTTTCCAAATCAAAGGATCTCTTTCATATCTCTTTCTAATGTCGTTTCCGGAGTTTCAATAATTCTTCCAACTTCCTCATCGTTTAAATAAAAAATGATAGTTGGTACCAATTCAATGTCAAGATTTTTCACTTCATCAGCTAATCCTTCCTTCTTCCTATTAACATTTATCACATCAATATTTTCCTCTGAGAAATTTAATTCATCGAGTATCTTATATAACCTGGGAACTTCTCTTCTACTGTCGCTACACCAAGTACCCATTACAATTACAATTTTGTAGTTATTCACTAAATCTCTTATACAACCAATTTGAATGGTGTCGACTTTGTAATTATTATACTCCGAGTTAAACCACCAGGCAAAATTGGTATCCTGAAATGCAGTCCTATCACTATAACCAATTAACATAGGTTTTTCGGATTTCTCATCAATTACAATTTTATTAAGTTCTTGAGCTTTTAATACCGGAGAAACACAAAATAAAATAAATAATAAATATTTATACATAATTAGGCTCCTTATTTGTTATCTGAATTTCTCACGTCCAAACCCCATAACAATTTTTTTCTTAGAATTTCAAAATAATTTGTATCCTTTGTATGAACAAGCCGTACGGGAGTTTTGCTCTTTACTATCTCAACTACAACGGGGGGTTGGTAATAATAAACTCTTTGTCCGTCACAATTAATCTGTACCGAAGTATGAGGTGAGTTCGCAATGATCGTAATTTTTTGTTCACTTGAAAGTACTAACGGCCGCATAGTTAATGTATGAGGTGAAATTGGACTTAATGTAATCACCTGTGCTTTAGGATTTACAATAGGACCTCCCGTAGAGAGTGAATAACCGGTTGAACCTGTAGGAGTGGCAATTATTAAACCATCAGCTGAGAATGTCGATACATAATCGTTGTCAACTTGAATAGTAAGTTCTATCATCTTAGGCCATCTACCCTTTTCGATTACCAGATCGTTGATTGCGAATAATTCTTCATCCGATGTTTTACACTTCGCTTCAAGAGCAATTCTTTCTTCTATATAATACTGTTTATATTTAATTGCAAGAATCAAGTCATCAATCCTATGAACATCAAATTCTGCTAAAAATCCAAGTTTGCCTAGATTTACTCCAATTATCGGCGTACCAAATTTTCTTGCTTCGAAAGCTGAATTCAACAGTGTTCCGTCTCCGCCTATCGAGAGAAGCATATCACTTTTTGAGGTTAATACATCATGGTTCTGAAATTTATTTTCATCAATCTCATTAGTTAATTCCTTATTCAATCCTAAAAGTGATGCGCTTATTAAAAACTCAAAACCATTATCCTTGAGTTTACGGGCAAACGTTTTACAGATATCAACTATCTGATCCTTAGTAGTATTTGGAATAAGTCCTATTATCATTTCGACCCGACTTTATTTTGAACGTTATGGATTTCCCAAATTTTTGAATACTTAGTAAAAACATAAGCTGCCGAGAAAACCGCAAGTATGAAACCCTGTATTCCATCTAAAAAACCTAATTTAAAAATATACATTTTAACAAAAAGAAAAAGAGGTCTAAGAATAATATCCAAAAGTTTTGCCTTTTTGTTTTGTGCTGTAAGTTCTTGGGCAGCAAGAGTTGTGTAATTGTTAAATTTTTCAAAATAGTGATAAATATCCGGATCAGTATAGTGATTAAGATCGTTTAATAATTTACCTGTTTTACCATCAACAACTAAATGCTCATGAACATTTTTAACACTGAAATGAGCTTTATACTTATTAAAAAGCCTTGTAACACGATTGGGATACCAACCACTATGCTTTATCCATTTACCCAGGAAGAAAGCTCTTCTTGCAACACTATATGCATCTGCTTTGGTTGGATTTTTCTTGAACTCAACAAGTTCTCGTGCCAGTTCGTTAGTAATTTCTTCATCTGCATCAATCCAAAATACCCAATCATATTTGGTTTTAGACAGTGCATACTTTTTAGTATCTGAGAAACCTCTCCATTTTACAATTTCAAAATTCACTTTACCAAAAGATTTAACGATATTTACCGTGTTATCTGTTGTTGAATCATCAATAATAACTACAATATCATCTATACAACTACTTTGACTTTCCAGACATCTTAAAATATTTCTTTCCTCATTCTTCGCAATCACAATAGATGATATTTTCTTTTCACTCACTGTCATATTTATCCGTTTTGATAATCGATTAACAAAATTGAATAAAATGCCAGCATGAAAGCAAAAAATCCGGTAAATACAACTGAGGGAATAAAGCAAGAGGTGACACCAATAAATAATAAAGCAATAAATCCACATAGAAAAGCAGTGACAATATCTTTTTCGAAGACAGTCTTCTTTGCATGGACCCAATATTTCTTCCACTTAACAAAGATGATAACAAAAAACAAAAAAAACATTACCAATCCCAATATACCACCTTCCATATACATTTGAATATATTCATTATGCCAATTCGAAACTCCTTTATCTGTTAAACTTTCCCAAAGAGGGAATATTTTCTGAAAGGAACCGGGTCCGTGACCAATAATAGGTGCTTGGTGCCAAATCATCGCTGCTCCAGACCAAATTATGTCTCTATTAGATAAAAAATAAGGATCTGTAGAAATTTTACTATAATAATAACCGTTATTCGATATCGATACATAGGAAATTATCAATGTTAGTACTACAGCTATCAATACGTTAGAAAAACGAATTCTTTTTAATACTAAACTTAGTAGGACAAATATTATTATAATAGCAAGATTGGTTCTAACAAAGCTAAGCACTATAGCTGTAAAGAAAATAGAAATCTGAATGGGCAAAAAATACTTGTTGAATTTCTTGTTTAGTTCGACCGGATACATTAAGAATATAACTAACACGATTGTAAGAAAATTAGAAAAAGTACCTGGTCCGGATGTTAAAGAATCAGCTCGTTCCAAATTAGCTAAATTGAATTTTAGAATTCCGAATAATGCAAAGAAAAGTCCCACATAGATCAAATATTTAAAAACAAGACTTTTATTCTTCAGCGACAGCGTTTTGAAGTAGAAGCTTAAAGGAAATATTCCAACATACAACAAGGACTCTTTATAAACTACTACCCACGCCTCGTGATGAAATCCCGAAATTGCAGCAGACAAAAGACGAACGAAATAAAAAAGCACAACAATAATAACAAAGATATCAATCGATTTTT
>CAZKNM010000042.1:0-22859 GCA_964554135.1 uncultured Melioribacteraceae bacterium | reverse complement strand
ATTGAAAACTATAATGAAGAATTAAGCGACTTAATAAAGCAGCACCATGAAATTGACATCCAGATAGTTAATTTCATGGTGCTGCTTTATTAAGTCGCTTAATTCTTCATTATAGTTTTCAATATTTCTTTCTAAGAATTTGATTCTTTCCTCTGCAACGGAAATGTTTTTTTGAGCGTTGTGAATTTTATCACTATAAGCTGTAATCTCTATTCTTTTATCGCTTAATGTTTTTTCGATTTGATTGATTTTTTTTCGGAAAATAATTAATTCGTTTTCAACATTATGAATCTCGGTATCAATTTTTTCTCTTTCGGATTTTAATGCATTTAATTCGGTTAAAGAGAGATTTCTTTTATTATTAAATAGCGATAGTTCTCTTTCTGCAAGATCTAATTCTTTTTCTCTAAGTACTGTCTGGATTTTATTATATTGATCTGCTCTTTTAGCTTGTCTTTCCAAAGACCTTACGGTTTTTTCTACCTCTGCTACGATGTCGTTAACTCGAGTAAGATCGGCTTTTACGTCATCAAGTTTCTTAAGTGATAGTCTCCTTCTTAATTTGTATTTGTTAACTCCGGCAGCTTCTTCAAACATATGTCTTCTTTCTTCAGTACGGCTGCTTAGTATTGTTTCAACCATTTTGAGTTCAATAACAGAATAAGCATTTGTACCCATCCCGGTATCTATAAACAGGTTGGTAATGTCTTTAAGCCGGCAAATATTCTTATTCAGCAAATATTCACTTTCACCAGAACGGAAAATTCTTCGAGTAATTGTAACTTCACTGTATTCCGTAGGGAGTACACCGCTGTCATTTACTAATGTAAGTGAGACTTCAGACATTCCCATAGGTTTTTTCTGACGAGTACCATTGAAAATTACATTTTCCATTTTATCGCTGCGGAGTGTGCTTGTTCTCTGTTCACCTAAACACCATCTTATAGCATCAACAATATTCGTTTTGCCGCAGCCATTTGGGCCAACAATTCCCGTGATTCCATTAGCAAAATGCAATACGGTTTTATTTGCAAATGATTTGAAACCGAATATTTCCAGCTTAGATAAATACAATATTAGCTCCCGATTGATTAAATCAGCTGATACTGTTTAACAGCATTTAATATGTGAAATAGAGACGATTCGGTGATTTGGAAATAGAGAAGAATTCCGCACAACACAATCGCTAAAAGAAGTAATCCGTAAAAGTAAACTCTTAAGGGGCTCACATCAAAAATTATATAGATTCCCTTTAATAATCTTTGAAGTATCCACAACGAGTAAACGATTAAAAATAGGTACAGATAAACATTAATAATATCTGCATTAAGAAGTTTATACAAAATTAATTCTACAGGAAGTAATAGTGTAAATGGTAGAAATGACCATACAAGGACATAAAATATACTGAGGTAATAAACTTTGTGCTTTAATGAAAATGAAATAACTTTCAAAATTAAGGATGTTACAAAAAATAAAATAATTACCAGTAGAAACAAATAGGCAAAGGATTGATAGGGATGCCAAGAAAAATAACCGACTGTTTGCGCAAAAGATATTGATCCAAATGATAAAAGTATTCTATCTAAAAAAATGTTTGATCTAAAAAAGTAGAGTAAAATTGTAATTAAAATTGAAATAGAGGCGGCGACAATAAACATTAAAATAGCAGTATGCAAACCGGAAATTATTCTATGATCCCGGACATCCGCAAAAAAGTTATACGGCCGCAATAAGGCCCTTGTGGAATCTTCTCTAAATTTTCTTTTGGAATTTATCAATAGTGCTAGTATTACCGATAAAACCAGACTAGTAAGGATAAAAAGTAAAGGGGAATCATTTTTTTTATTACCGATAGGTATTGTTACTTTGCTCTCCTGAAAAAAACTAGAATGTATTACTTTATATGAAAGTCTGTTTGTATTATAATCTTGGTCTGTGATACCAATTCTATAGAGGTTTTCATCACTGAAGCCGCAATACAGAGACGAGAAATCACCTGGATAATCAAATATGGAACCAAGGAAATATAAGTTCATATTGTTTTTTGTTATTTCTGCGAGAAGATCATTAAAATATTTAGCTTGACTCTCAAAAGAATTTGGTGTGAGATATCCGTTTGTACTCCCGTTGAATGTGGGATATGTAGCTTCACTGATAAATATGTTTTCTTTACCAATAGTAGCAGCATATTGCTCATATTGAGTAATATAATCTGAGAGAGGTTTTGAATATAGTTCTATTCCGTAGAAATCCAAGTTGTCAATTTCGGTTTGAGGAATACCAATAAAAGAAGCGTATGTAAATTTATTTGATATCTGATCAACTAAAGAAGTTAATTCTTTTATGAACGTCGTTTGGATGTTTGAGTTAGATAGGTACGAACTTCCTAATCCAATTGCGGCTACCGATGGATATTGATCGAAATAATTACAAAAATGTTGAATATACTCTTTCGCACGTATCTTGAACTCATCGCGCTTTAATGATTCATCGTCTATTGAATTTAAAGGTATTTCAATAAATGCAAATAATCCCTTTTCGGAACATAATCTTAGCGCTTCTGGTGGTGGTACTGCTTTAGAAAATCTGATCGTGTTAAAACCTAAATCTTTAATAAATGATATGTCTTTTTCTAATTTACTGTACGGAATTAAGTTGCCGAACTCGTTTGAGGATGCAATGTAATTAACGCCTTTAACAGTAAATCGAGTACTGTTTAATAAAATATTAGCCGCCTGTTTTTCTAAATTAAAGATGGCAAATGATTTAGTGATTTGATCGAGAACAGTTGTACCGTGCAGAAATTGTATATCTGCAGTATATAGAGTTGGAGTATTCGGTGACCATAAGGAAGGATTAGGAATTATTATTGAGTATGTAGATGTCGAATCTTGAATATTTTTTAATTTATTGTTCAATAAAAAACCGGAACTTTGAATTTCTCCGTTCGAATTGTATATCTTGATTCTAATACTAAATTTAAAATTTGGGAGTGTTTCTCTTAGTATATTTCTTGTATTATTAGCATCACTCATGTTAATTTTAAAACTGAGAATGGCTGAGTTCAATCTTGCATTTAAGTTTGTTGTTATTCTTGCATCTTCAATGAACACTTTGGGGAGAAATTGAAGAAAAATATTTCTTAGTATCCCACCTTTATTGATTGGAAAAAGAAATCTTTGTTTGATAGGTATGGTTGTTTCGGAATCCAGATTATGGTCGACTTTAAGATTTAATTTGTTTTCCGAATTCGCAATAAGAACATCGGAAGGTAATTCGACTGTAAAAGGAGTTTCACCTATTTGATTTCGATATAAAACAAGATTATTAACAGAAATTTCCACAGAATAATTCAGCCCTAAGAAAATAAGAACGATTCTGTGATTTAATATCTCATCCGCGGTTAGATATACATTTCTCTCATAAATAAGAGAATTAGTTCCTTCAAATGTAGATGGAATGTTTATTTTGGACTTCTGTTCCGGATAATTAGGAGGATAAACAAGCCAGTTTTCACTTAAGTCAATTGTTTCTCTAGTTATTGAACTTCCAATAATAATAGAATCAGGATAAAGGGTCTGGTCTTCTGATAGCTCTTTAATTTTAATTTGAGGGAAAACGTTTGATAAGGCTATAAAAAGTAGTACAAACGTTAAGATTCTATCAATTTTCACTGTTTTTAGCAAATAATGGAAAAAATTCAGACTTGAAATATACTATAAAATGGAGGGCAAATCAATTTGTTATTACTTTGATATATAAAAACCAACGAATTATAATTGAAATAAAGCAATTTATATAGAACTAATAATTTTAACAAATGAATCGGCAATTAAACAGGCACCACCTATTAATGCTCCATCTATATCCGGTTGGTTTAATAATTCTGCTGAATTTTCAGGTTTTACGCTTCCACCATATTGTATGATTAAATTTTCTGCTGATGAGTTCGATAAATTTTCTTTTGCACATTTTCTTATGAATTCATGTACTTCTTGAGCCTGGCTTGGTGTTGCTGTTTTCCCTGTTCCGATAGCCCAAACAGGTTCATATGCAATGATTATATTTTCCAGATTTGTATTGTTTATTCCAGTTAACCCTCTTTCCAATTGTTCTTTAATAATATCAAACGTAATTCCTTTCTCTCTTTCCTCCAAAGATTCACCGATGCAGAAAATAGGTTTGAGATTGTTTTCCAATGCTTTCTTCATTTTTTTATTAATCATTTCATCGTTCTCATGAAATATGGTTCTTCTTTCCGAATGTCCTAGAATAACATATTCACATCCAATGCTTTTTAACATTGCCGCAGATATTTCTCCCGTATAAGCTCCGCTGTCTTCGGAATGCATATTTTGAGCACCAAGTTTTATGGAGGAATTCTTAATTAACTCTCCAGCAGTATCTAAAGAAGTAAATGGAGGACAAATAATTATATCTACTTTAGTTTTAATCTTTTTTATCTTGTTCACAATTTCGGAAATCAAAGACACAGATTCGGAAAGATTTTTGTTCATTTTCCAATTGCCGGCAATTACTTTTCTTCGCATAGGTTCCTCATTCTTACTTCGTAGAATAATATTTTTGTAAAGTTAGTTCACGGCTTCAACTCTTTTGATACCCGGGACTTCTCTAAGTAATGCTCTTTCAATGCCTGCTCTTAATGTCATTTGAGACATTGGACATCCCACACAAGCACCGGTTAATTTAACTTCTACTATTCCATCGTCCGTAATTTTTACAAACTCTACATCACCTCCGTCGGCCTTCAAATAAGGTCTGATTTTTTCCAGAGCGGCTTCGACTTTTTCTTGTAATGAATTTTCCATTTTTTCCTCTTAATTATCACCCAATGATATTTCTACTTTTGTTGTTGTGAATTTGTCATTTGTGATGCTGATTTGACGTGCTAAGTTCCTGGCTATACTCATTATAATATCCGATTGTTCACTATCAGGTAAATCATAGACAATCGGCTTTCCTTTATCGCCGCCCTCTCTAATTCTTGGGTCGATTGGTATTTCACCAAGAAAAGTAATTCCTAATTTTCTCGCAAGTTTTTCACCGCCACCGCTTCCGAAAATATCATATTTTTTCCCTGTATCAGGAGCGATAAAATAACTCATATTTTCTACAATCCCGAAAACCGGAACATTTACTTTTGCAAACATGCTTAAACCTTTTCTTGCATCAATTAACGAAACTTCCTGTGGAGTAGTTACAATTACTGCACCTGTCAAAGGGATTGTTTGTACGAGTGTTAGTTGAATGTCTCCTGTTCCTGGGGGCAAATCGAAAACTAAATAATCCAACTCACCCCAGTTTACGTCGGACATGAATTGTTTAATTGCACCGCTTGCCATGGGACCGCGCCATATGATAGGCTGATTATCATCAACAAGAAAACCAATAGACATTAATTTAATTCCGTAATTCTCAAGCGGCATCATCTTAGAAGTGATTGTGTCTTGAAAAATTTGAGGTTTCTCATTTATTCCCAACATCAAAGGAATGCTGGGTCCGTATATATCGGCATCAAGCAGACCTACTTTAGCTCCGTCTTTTGCTAAAGCAACTGCAAGATTAACAGCAACTGTACTTTTGCCAACTCCACCTTTTCCGCTAGCAACTGCAATAGTATTTTTTACATAGGGTAAAATTGCATCTTTTATTTCGTTTTTGTTAGAGGTGACTTTGGAAGTCATACTTACAGTGATTTTTCCGGCTGAGGGAATTTCTTTTTTTATTGAATCAACACAATCGGATTGGATTTTATCTTTTAATGGGCAAGATGGAGTTGTGAGTTCAATTAGTACATTAATATCAGCACCATTAATTTTTATATCTTTCACCATATTTAATGTTACTAAATCTTTGTGGAGATCTGGATCTTCAACTTTTCTCAGAGCATATAATACTTCTTCTACAGTAATCTTCGGCATTTTTATTCTCTTCTGATTTATTCTTTGTAAAATTACTAAATAATCTTCATCGTAGCTAAATATCCGGCAGAAAAAATTAAGATATTTTATGGAATTGGAATGTATGTTTGTGAACTCATTCGTTACTTATTTTTGTTATAATAACTTGAATATATATATTCTACAACTTAAGTTTGTTTGAGTGCATTCGGTAATTGAAAATGAGTTTTTAAGGAGATCCCGTTGTTAAGTTTTATTTATACAGTTACGCTGGTTATTATTTTTTTGTTGATCCTTTTCTGGCCGAGTAAAGGTTTGCTTATTAAGAAGAGAATAAGCATATCAGATACCAGAAGAATATTGGTTGAAGATGCATTAAAACAACTGTACGAATGTGAATATAGACATCAGAAGTGTTCGAAAGATATCCTTATTAAAAGTTTGTCGGTCTCCGAGAATGAAGCTACAGAGCTTCTTGATAATCTAAAGTCAAAGAATTTGATAGAATGGAAAGGGGACGTCACTAAATTAACGAATGAGGGGGAGACGTACGCTTTAAAAATAATCCGCATACACAGGCTTTGGGAAAGATATCTTTCAGAAGAAACGAGTGTACACGAATCGCGGTGGCATGAAGAAGCGGAAAAACTGGAACACAAAATTTCCGATGATGAAGCAAAAAGACTTGCAGCCCAGCTTGGAAATCCTCTTTTCGATCCGCACGGCGATCCCATTCCAACAGCAACCGGAGAAATTCCTCAACATAAAGGAAAATCTCTTTGTGAATTTAAAGTCGGTGAGATCGGGAAAATTCTTCATGTAGAAGATGAACCTCCTGCGACTTATGCTCAAATTATTGCCGAAGGATTAAACGTTGGAATGCAGGTGCGAATTAAGGAATCTTCAAAAGAAAGAATCAGATTTATTGCGAATGGAGAGGAATGTTTGCTTGCACCATTATTGGCGGCAAATATTACTGTTATTCCTATTGAAGAAGAGGAAGAGTTTAAAGGTGAATTCAGAACATTGTCGTTTTTGAGGACCGGTGAAAGTGCAGTTATCTTAGGAATATCAAAGGCATGCCGTGGGCAGCAGAGAAGAAGGTTGATGGATTTGGGAATTGTGCCCGGATCTGAAATTACGGCGGAGCTTTCGAGTTTGGGTGGAGATCCTGTTGCTTATAAAATACGCGGTACAACCGTAGCGTTGAGAAATCAACAAGCAGATCAAATATATATTCACAAGATTAAAAAGGAAAGTAAGGTTGCGTGAGTTATGGCTGAATCAAATCAATGTGCAAATTGCCCGGTGCATAATGTAGGGAATCTTATCAAGCTTGGGATAAACATGGATCAGTTTGATTTTGTTGTTGCACTGGCAGGGAATCCCAATACGGGCAAGAGTACTGTTTTCAATAATCTTACCGGATTGAGGCAACATACGGGCAACTGGCCCGGGAAAACCGTAACACGTGCAGAAGGTGGATTTATTTATAATGACAAAAGATTCAAGTTGGTTGATTTACCCGGGACTTATTCATTGTTATCGACCAGTACGGATGAAGAAGTAGCTCGTGATTTCATTTTATTCGGTCAGCCCGATGTGACGGTCATTGTGGTTGATGCAACGCGTGTTGAACGAAATCTAAATTTGGTTTTGCAGACTCTTGAAATTACCGATAGAGCCGTTGTTTGTTTGAACCTAATAGATGAAGCGAAGAGACGTAACTTGCAAATTGATGAAAGAACCCTTGCTCGCGAGTTAGGTGTACCTGTTGTACCTGCTGCAGCACGCCAGAGAGTAGGAATGCAGGAATTGCTCAAATACATATTTGAAGTAGCTACAGGTACTTATGTTTGCAAACCTCATCGAATTGCAGACTACTCAAAATCATTAACCAAAGCGGTTGAGCAGTTAACAAAACAAGTTGAAACGGAATTTCCTGGGCTGCCTAACGCTCGGTGGGTTGCTCTTCGTCTTCTGGAAGGGGATCAGAGAATAATTGATGCGGTAAAAACCGGAGAACTGAATACACTGGTTGAAGAAAATAATTCTAATTTAGCCTTACTGAAAGATTAATTATGGGTATGGATCCGAACACTCCTGACAAACATGAAGCTATTCTGAAAAACGCCAATAAGTGGCGCTGGGAAATAGGCGAGGATTTTCACGATTCGCTTATGGAGTCGATTTATGCCGACGCTGCTAAGATTGCCGGATTAGCTGTTTCGAGCGATGAGAGAAAACCGAAATTCGATTTGGATAAAACTATCGATAAAGTTGTAACAAGCCGGTGGCTTGGTTTCCCGATTATGTTTTTACTTCTCGCTGTTGTTTTTTGGCTAACCATTCAAGGAGCAAATTATCCTAGTGCTCTTTTGTCATCTCTGTTGTTGGATACTGTTCACCCAATCTTGAAAGGTTTTGCCGCATCAATCGGATTTCCATGGTGGTTGAATGGAGTTCTAATAGACGGCGCATATATGGCGATGGCATGGGTAGTAAGTGTAATGCTTCCTCCTATGGCAATATTTTTCCCGCTGTTCACGCTTCTTGAAGATTTCGGATATCTGCCCCGTGTTGCGTTTAACATGGATAGTCTTTTCAGGAGAGCTGGTGCACATGGTAAGCAGGCTTTGACTATGAGTATGGGCTTTGGTTGCAATGCAGCAGGAGTGGTAGCAACGCGCATAATCGATAGTCCAAGAGAAAAGTTGATAGCAATAATTACTAATAATTTTTCTCTGTGCAACGGAAGATGGCCGACACAAATTTTAATCGCAACAATTTTTATTGGGGGAGTAGTACCGTCGTATTTGGCCGGAATAGTTTCAGCAGGTGCTGTTGTTGCAATAGCTTTGTTGGGAATTACTTTGAGTCTTGTCGTATCATGGGGATTATCAAGAACGGTATTGAAGGGGGAAGCTTCCGCTTTCAGTATGGAATTGCCTCCCTATCGCCCACCGCGTATTTTGCAAACGCTTTATACTTCACTCGTCGATCGAACGATAATTGTATTATGGCGTGCTATAGTCTTTGCCTTACCTGCAGGAATTGTGATTTGGCTTGTTGCAAACGTACAAATTGAGGGCAGGAGTTTGGCGGAGTATTTCATTAATTGGACTGATCCGTTTGGATTAATAATTGGATTGAACGGGGTAATCTTATTGGGGTATGTGATTGCTATCCCGGCAAATGAAATTGTTATACCTACTGTGCTAATGTTAACAGTCTTAACAACAAAGCTTGGTGATGTTGGTGCCGGTGCAGGTGTTTTGTTTCAGCTCGATTCAATCGCAGATACGGCAAATGTTCTGCACGCCGGAGGATGGACACTTTTAACGGGAGTTAATTTGATGTTATTTAGTCTGCTGCATAATCCTTGCTCAACAACAATTTTTACGATTTATAAAGAAACGAAAAGTATGAAGTGGACAATTATTTCTACCTTCCTTCCTATAGTGATGGGATTGCTTATATGTTTCTTTGTTGCTCAGTTATGGCAGTCGTTCACCGTCTCATATTAAAATGTATTTATAAAGTATACTGAAATGGGAGTTAAAGTTGACTAATAATAGCTTGAACACTGTGAATGAACATAATGTTAAACGAGGAAGATTTTTAGAATATCTTACTCTTGGATGGAATATTTTGGAAGCTTTGATATCAATAATAGCTGGAGCCATAGCAGGCAGCATTGCTTTAGTTGGATTCGGTATTGACTCGGTGATTGAGTCTTCTTCCGGAGCGATCATGTTATGGCGTCTTAAGGCTGACCAAAAAGGAGAAGAACGGGAAGCATTAGCTTTGAAACTTGTAGGAATTAGTTTTCTGTTATTGGCGGTTTACGTTGCGTATGAAGCGATAAATTCTATTATAAATCATGAACCTCCGGAATCAAGTGTTGTCGGAATTGTAGTTGCAGCACTATCTCTCATAGTAATGCCCGTACTTGCACATCAGAAGCGTAAAGTGGCTTCTGTGTTGAACAGTAAAGCTATGAAAGCAGATTCAAGGCAGACCGATCTTTGTGCTTATTTATCTGCGATTTTGTTAGTCGGACTAGCTTTGAACGCTCTGTTCGGATTGTGGTGGGCTGATCCTGTTGCCGGATTAATAATGGTTCCAATAATTGTAAATGAAGGTGTAAGTGCTTTAGAAGGGGAGAAATGCGAATGTCATCAGGCAGGTTAGATTTATATTTCTCTCGGCTTTTTTGGTAAAGGATCGGAAGGATTTAAAGCAGTATATTCTATTAGCCATTCCTGTAGATTTATTTTTTCATCACCATCTGAACGTGTATTGAATAAATATTTGCCTGAGGGGAGTAAAATCCTTGCTTTGGAATTATCTTTTAATGCAGTTTCAAGAAGTGTATGTATGAGATATTCTTTTAGATGATTATCTTCAATGGGGAATGTGGCTTCAACTCTTCTGTCTAAATTTCTCGGCATTAAATCGGCGCTGCTGAGATATATATCTTCATTTCCGTTGTTATAGAAATAAAAGACTCTGCTGTGTTCGAGAAATTTACCTACGATACTGATCACACGGATATTTTCACTTAATCCCTGAACCTGTGGTACTAAACAACACATACCTCTTATAATAAGATCAATCCTTACTCCCTTACAAGATGCTTCGTAAAGTGCAGAGATTAGAACTGAGTCTACTAAGGAATTCATTTTTAATATGATGTGTCCTTTTATACCGTTCTCTGCATTTTTTATTTCGCGCTCAATTAGTTTTAAAAAGTTTTCACGAACGTTAATTGGTGAAACTAATAGCTCCCTGTATTCTTTTTGTTCGGAATACCCTGTTAGGTAATTGAACACTTCGGATACATCAGCACATAATTGTTCGTTACATGTGAATAATCCGATATCAGTATAGATCTTTGCCGTGATGGGATTATAATTTCCTGTAGATAAATGAATGTATCTTTTTACTCCTTCAATTTCTTTTCTCACGACCAGTGTCATCTTTGCATGGGTTTTTAGACCGACTAATCCATATACGACGTGAATACCGGCCTTCTCAAGTTCACGTGCCCAGAAAATATTATTCTCTTCATCAAAGCGTGCTTTTAATTCCACGAGAACTGCAACTTGTTTCTTCCGTTCCGCAGCTTCGATCAAGTATTTTACAACGGGTGAATCTTGTCCTATGCGGTATAGAGTTTGTTTTATCGCCAAAACGTCCGGATCTTGTGAAGCTTCCTTGACAAAGTCGATAACAGGTGTGAAGGAATGAAACGGATGATGTAGCAAAATGTCGTGTTTACGGATAATAGAAAAAATATTATCTCCCTCTTCAAATACCGGATGAGTAACAGGATAGAATGGCTTTTCCTTCAAATGATGTAGGGGAAGATCATATAAAAGCATTATGTGACTTAGTTCAAGGGCACCGTCAATTACATGAATATCTTTTCTCGTGATCTGAAGGTTCTCAGTTAAGGTGTCAATCATAAATTCGGGCATATTTTTTTCTATTTCGAGTCTAACAACAGATCCGAATTTTCGCAGTTTAATATTCTCTTCAATAACTTCAAGTAAGTCGTCTGCTTCATCTTCTTGAATTTCGATATCAGTATTTCTAGTAAGGCGAAACCGGTGAGCATATAATATTTCAACACCGGGGAAAAGGGTTTTTAAATTGTGTTTTATCAAATCATCAAGCCATACGAATTTAATGTGTTGCTCCGATCCGTTCGTAGTCTGTTGCGGTTTTACAATTTCCTCAATTCTTATAAGTCGTGGAAGAATGTTCGGGACTTTAACTCTGGCAAAGTGTTTTTCACCGTTAGGTTTCTTTATGAATATTGCGAAACTCAAACTCAAATTGGAAATGTATGGGAAGGGACGTCCGGGATCAAATGCCAAAGGCGTCAATACAGGGTAGATTTCTCTATCGAAATACTTTTCCAAATGTTTTTTTTCTGATTCATTTAAGTCATCTACATTAAGAATAGATATATGATTTTCTCTGAGTTCATGTAGAATATTGTTATTCCAATAATTATAAATGGTGCTTAACATGGGTCTAACTTCTTTTTCGATTTCCTGTAATGCCTTAACCGGAGTTAGACCGTCTATGGTAGGTTCTATTATTTGTGCATTGATCTGCTCTTTTAAACCGGAAACTCTGATCATATAGAATTCATCTAAGTTTGAGAAAAAAATGGATATGAATTTAATCCTATCCAGCAGTGGTAAATTTGGATTGAGTGCTTCTTCCAGCACGCGCCTGTTAAATTCTAACCAGCTTAAGTCTCTGTTAAAGAAATTCTGCGGTTGGAAATATTTTTTCAGATTTTCTTTTGAAAGTTTCATTTGTATTTTCGGTCGAGTGTAACTGTGTACAAATATATCGTTTTCTTGAGTTAAAAACTTGATAACATATGTTCCTATTTAGACTTCTTTTTATCCTTTGAATTTTTCTTTGCTGAAGAATAATCATCTAGATTGTAATTAATAATTTTATCAGGCATTCTTAGTCTTTTAATCTTAACTTTTGCCTTTGCGAAAAATTCTTCCGCTAATGTATCATGGTATTCTGAGAAAATAACGATTTCAACGATTCCTGCAGCAATCAAAGTTTTTGCACAGTTTGTACAAGGCATATTGGTAATATAAGCTGTAGCTCTCTGTGTACTAACTCCGTGAATAGCGCATTGAATTATTGCGTTCATTTCGGCATGAATTGTTCTAACACAATGATTATCGATTATTATACATCCGTCTTCTTCGCAGTGCTTGTCACCCGGGATTGAGCCGTTGTATCCCGTTGAAAGAATTCTTTTATCCCGCACCAGTACACATCCGCAATGCATCCTAGGGCAGGTAGCCCGCTCAGAAACCAACATTGCTAACTTCAAGAAATACTCATTCCACGAGGGACGTTTTTTATTTGCCATCAAAATGTTTCCTTTCAATTATTGAGTTTAAGAAAAAACAATTTTTGTTTATTTTTTGGTAGACAAAAAAAATTATGAGTGAAAATATGAAATTTGGTACAAAAAAGGCATTCATTAACGGAAAAATTTACACTTCTAACGAAAAAAATCCATGGGCAAAATCCGTTGTAACGCTCGGAAATAGAATACTTTTTGTAGGATCAGATACAAATGCCGCAATGTTTATCGACTCAAAAACCGAGGTATTTGATTTACAGAAGAAGTTAATGCTGCCTGGATTTATTGATTCACACCTTCATTTTATGGAAGGAGGATTTTCATTAATGAATATTGATTTGAGTAATATATGTTCAAAAAAAGAATTTCAAGGTGCAGTCAAAACATATATTAATACAAAGAGACCCAAATGGGTTGTTGGAGGGAACTGGGATCATCAAAAGTTTGATGAGAAAAATTTGCCGAATAAGGAATGGATTGATTCAATCACTGGAAATATTCCGGTTTTCGTTACGCGCTGCGATCTTCACATGGGTTTAGCCAATTCCAAAGCTCTTGAGTTAGCCGGGATAAATAAAAACACACCTAATCCCGAAGGAGGAGTAATTGAAAAAGACAGGATAACCTTGGAGCTAACCGGCATTCTCAAAGATAATGCAATGCAAAAAGTGTTTGAGATTATTCCCGTTCCTTCTGAAGCAGAATGTTTCGAAGCTCTGGTGTTGGCCATGCGTGAAGCAAATAAAAATGGAATTACATCAGTACATGATGTTGTTTATCCGAAAGATTATACTGTATATCAAGAGTATATGAAGAGAAATAAACTTTCTTGTAGAATAAATTTGATTCGCCCAATTAACGATTTGGAGAACTTCACAAAACTAAAAATACAACATTCTTTTGGCTCAGAGTATCTAAGGATGGGAACACTGAAAGCATTTGCCGATGGTTCCCTTGGTTCCGGTACCGCATGGTTATTTGAACCATACGTGGATGATATAGAAAATTATGGATTACCGATGGATATTATTACGGATGGCCGTTTGAGGAAGTGGGCCGTGGAAGCGGATCATTGTAAACTGCAGTTAATGATTCATGCAATTGGTGATAGAGCGATTTCCGAAATACTTGATATCTATGAAGAGGTAATCGATAAAAATCCAGCCTGGGATCGAAGACTTAGACTTGAACATGTTCAGCATATTCGTAAAGAAGATATTTATCGGATGAAAAAATTAGATGTCATTGCTTCCGTTCAGCCATATCATTTATGTATTGACGGTACTTGGTGTGAGAAAAAAATAGGAAAAGAAAGATTAAGCGGAACCTATGCCTTCAAATCTTTAATAGATACAGGTATCAAAGTAAGCTTCGGAAGTGATTGGAGCGCTGGTGATTTGAATCCTATGAAAGGAATTTACGCAGCTGTAGCAAGGCGTGTTGACGGGATGAAATTTCTGGAAAGCTGGATCCCTGGGGAAAAAATTAGCGTAGAAGAAGCTGTAAAATGTTATACGATTAATGCTGCTTATACATCTTTTGAAGAAGATTTAAAAGGTAGTATCGAAATGGGTAAATTCGCTGATTTAGTAATCATAAGTGACAATATTTTTGAGATCGAGCCAGAACAAATTAAAGAAGTTCATATTGAGCACACTATATTTGATGGTAAGATAGTGTATAGTCGGTGAGTTTTTGTTGATGAGTGGATTTTTTTGGTGAGATGGAGCACAACAATGTACTTTCGTTATCAACATTTCTTATTTGCATAAGAAATTACATTGATTTTAATATTATATTTTTCTAATATCCATAAAAGACATACTGGCTTCTTCATAAATCGTTCGGTGACAATATGTTTATGAAACCATCTCATGTTATTATGATGTTTTTAATCTCCAGTATAGTTCTGGCAGGTGGTAATGACAAGTCTATCGATTGGGATGGAATTAAACATCAACCCGGAGCTAATGTTCCTGGCATATCTCCTTCTAAAACCTACAGATATTTTGACTACACGAGCAATAAAACTGTATTTTATTTACAAGTTATTAAAGACAATATTACATCCGTAAATGTAGTATGGAGAAATGGATTTGATAAGAATGATAACTATTTGGAAATGTCGCTAAGTGACTGTTGTGTGGATAATACCCTGTATGAATATTGGTATGCTGAATTAACCAAACAAAATTCTTCCAATTTGTATTATGTTTTTCAAATTAAGTATGGAGATGATACTGATTGGGCAGGTCCTGGGGGAGCGGGATTAAATAAAGTAGTACATGAAAATCAACCAACCATTTCGGCTAATTGGTGGACTTTTGATGATACTCCTTTAGCAGTTGAATTACTTTCATTTGTCGGTGATTATTCAGATTATCAGGTAGAATTAAGATGGGAAACAATAAGAGAAATTAATAACTACGGTTTTAATATCGAACGATCAATAAATAAACAAGATTGGATAAAAATAGGATTCAACGAAGGATTAAAGAATAATTATACCTTAAGAGAATATGCATATGTTGACAGAGATATTTTATTTGGGACATACTATTATCGTCTAAGACAAATTAACACAGATGGGACATTCGTGTTTAGCCCGATAGTTGAAGTAGAAGCTGGGGAACTGCCTGAAGAAATAGTCTTGGAACAAAATTATCCAAATCCTTTTAATCCTATTACTATGATTAGATTTGCAGTTATAGAACGTACTCATGTTGATTTATCAGTCTATAATATAATCGGTGATAAAATAATGACTCTGTTTAATGATATTGCGAATGATGGAAGAGTGTACGAGGTAACATTTGATGCTACAGGTTTGGCCAGTGGAATATATTTTTATAAGCTTAGTACTGCAAAAGATGTTGAAATTAAGAAAATGATTTTAATGAAGTAATCTTCGGAAAAATAATGATTTTATTTAGATAGGCGGATTCTCATCCGTCTATTTTTTTAGGTATAGCAGAGGATTAGTTAGGCTTATAATAAATAAAATTTAAGAATAGCTATTATGGAAAAGGGGGTTAACTATAACAGCTATTCATTTCAAGTAATTAATAGGAGTAAATAATTACTCTAGCTCCAATAATATTGGTAGGTGATAAGACGATGTTGCTTTCGTATAATAATTATTGAAGCCTATTGTGAATATAAGATAGATAAAGGAGTAATACAGTGCAGAAATCTTTTCCTAAAGGATATTCTTCACTTTAGCTAGTGAGATTTTAATGGTAGTACCTTCATTTGGTGCCGAATGCTTGACAAATATTTTCCCTCTATGATAATTCTCGATTATTCTCTTAGATAAAGTGAGACCTAATCCCCAGCCTCTTCTTTTAGTACTATATCCGGGTCTAAAGATATCACTTCGGCGCTTAATGTCAATTCCTTTTCCATTATCGGTAACTTCTATCTCGATATTTTTGGTTGAAGATGCAACTTTGAAAATTATTGTTCCCTTTTTTTCTCCAATTGCATCAAGTGCATTTTTTATTAAATTTTCAATTACCCATTCAAACAATTCCGCATTTAATTCAACGGTTACTTTTTTGTCTCCAACAAGAGAAATAATAACATTTTGCTTAGTCTGAGGAAGCCTTTTTTGAAAATATTTAATTACCCTATCAATGATATCATATACATTTTGTTTCTTCAATTCGGGTTTTGAACCAATCTTAGAAAATCTTTGTACGATTTTATTTAATCTTTCAAGATCACTAATGATTTCATCGGTATATTCTTGAACTTTATTCGGATTTTTAAAGTTCAACCGCAGCATCTCAGACCAACCAAGAATACTTGAAATCGGTGTTCCTAATTGATGAGCAGTTTCTTTAGCCATTCCGACCCATATATTACTTTGCTCTGTCTTTTTCATATAGCTGAAACTGAAATAAGCAATTAGGACGAAGAAAAAGGCAAAAAGGATTTGTATGAAAGGATAATATCTAAGTTTATTTACAAGTTCGGAATCTCCATAGTAGATTTTACCTCCTACGAAAGTATTATCATAGTGAATAAGAATGGGTGAATGCACTTTTTTTAATTCATTTATCTCTTCCTTTAAGAAAGCTTCTATCTGTTCATCAGATAAGGTCGAGTCGACATAGAGATTCCTAACACCTCCACCCACACCTTGCCTGATGACGTTATCATTTTCATCGGTAAGTATCAGAGGAAAATCTATTCGTTGTATTATGTTCTCGAAGATAAACGTATAATCGCTGTTCACAGTTTCAGCATTTGCTACATACTCAAGACTTTTTGCATATAATTCTACAACTTGTCGTTCTCTCACTTGGAGTTTTTGGACAAGTGTCTGAGTATAATATAAAGTGCCCAAGGCTATTCCTAAAGCTAACACAAGTAGAGTAATCTTGATGTTTAATGAAGCGGGTCCGCCTGTCATCTTCATTTGATTCACCTTTTTATGTGTGAAGCGATCTTAGGTAAAATGATGAATCTTAATTTACAAAACTGGAATGGCAGAAAAAAGTGAATGCAGAAACAATAATAAACATGAAATTACAGTTCGATGGTCTGTTTTCGCCTTGGTCCTACCGATATAATACTTATTTCGAAACCGGCTGTTTCGGATATAAAAGATAAGTACTTCTTTGTCTCCTGAGGTAGTTCATTAAAATCAAGGCATTCAGAAATATCCTTTTTCCATCCGGGTAAAGTTTCATAAATAGGTTTAACTTCTTCCATTTGGTTAACTTCAGTTGGAAATGCTTTCAATCTTTTACCTTTCAATTCATAGCCAATACATACTTTGATTTCATCAAAATTGCTTAAGACATCAAGCTTTGTAATTGCTGCACGTTCGATACCGTTAATCATACGTGAGTAATTTACAAGAAAAGCATCGAACCATCCGCATCTTCTTGGTCTACCGGTTGTGGCTCCGTATTCTGCTCCCCATTCACGCAGTTTGTCTCCTTCTTCACCGAGCAATTCAGTTGGGAAAGGACCTAAACCAACACGCGTTGTATAAGCTTTTACAATCCCGATTACAGAAGAGATCTTCGTAGGAGGAATACCAGTTCCCGTGCAAGCACCACCTGCAGTTGGATTTGATGATGTAACATAAGGGTATGTCCCGAAATCAATATCGAGTAACGCACCTTGGGCTCCCTCAAGTAAAATACTTCTACCGTCATTGATTGCAGCATGTAAGTAGCTTGGTATATCTTTAATATATGGGTCAATAATCTTATCAAAAGCTAGATATTCTTTAATTATTGCTTCGACGTCAAGTTCATCGCAGTGATATATTTTACTAAGAAGATTATTTTTCTCTTGTAAATTATGCCTGATCTTCTTTTCCAAATTTTCTTTGTTTAATAAGTCAATGATCTTAATTCCTTTACGGGCATATTTATCAATATAACATGGACCGATGCCGCGTCCCGTGGTTCCGATTTTTTGTGTTCCGCTTTCGCTAATTGAGTCCAACAGTTTGTGATATGGCATAATAAGATGGGCATTAGGACTAATAAATAATCTTCCTTTAATATTTATCCCATGACGTTCGAGGAGTTCTATTTCATCCAATAGAGCTTGGGGATCAATTACTACGCCACCGCCTATAATACAAATAACATTTTCTCTTAATATTCCAGCCGGTATGAGGTGTAGAATATATTGCTGATCGCCAATCTGAATAGTATGTCCTGCATTAGCTCCTCCTTGATAACGAGCGACAATATCATAACGGTCGCTTAAAATATCTACAATTTTTCCTTTCCCTTCATCACCCCACTGACTACCGACAATAACTGTTACACTCATAGTTTCTCCGATTGGATTATCGTGTGTGGAAAGACAATAAAAACTCCGAATAGTAAGGATTCGGAGTTTTTATCGATTGATATTAGCAAATTATATTTTATTTGAAACTTTTGACAGCTTCATCGACAGAGTTATAGTGCTCAAATATTGTAATAAGTTTTGTTATAACGAGTAGGCTATTAATTTTTTCAGTAGCATTTGCAAGTTTGAAAGCACCGCCGCCGTTTTTCATCGTGGTAAAACCACTTATTAACATTCCCAATCCGGAGCTATTCATAAACTTAACATTAGCTAAGTCGATTACAACATGTTTTTTACCTTCATCCAAAAGACCGTGTAAAACGTTGCTGAATTCCTGAGCTTCAGGTCCGCCCATTACGTTTCCTTTTAGTTCAGCAACAACGGCATCGTATTTTTCATAAGTTTTAATCTTCATAATTTCTCCTCGTTATTTATTTTTCAAATTAAATATATGTTTATTCTTAATCAGGTATACTAATATTTCAAGAGTTACTAGGTATAAATGTTTGTAAATAATTATATTGCTACATAAATTATTGAATACAATTTTAAAAATAAAGGTTTATTTACTTGCCTTTATTATTACCGAAAAGAATTATGCTATACATACTTTTACGGAATAATGGAACAATAATAATAAATTCTCGTCTAAAATGATGGATTTCGGCGATAATCAAAATAATTTAGATTCACAAGGACATTTAACTACAGATGAAGATGATTATTTATTGATCCGTAGTTTTAATAACGGGGAAGAGGCTGCTTTCGGTAAACTGATTGTTAAACACAAGGAGAAAGTTAGAAATCTAGTTTATCTTACTTTAGGAGATACTGAATATATTGATGATATTTCCCAAGATGTATTTATCAACGTATATCATAAATTGAGCGAGTTCAGATTTGAATCAAAATTTACTACTTGGCTTTATAGAATTACGATCAATAAGTGTAGGGATTATTTAAGAAAGAAAAGAGTACGTAGTATCTTTGTTCCTATTAAAGAAGAAGGGCCTGAATTTAGCGGAGGAACTCATTCTGAAAATATTGATCTTCCACGTCTTGTAAGAAATGCAATTGAAAAATTGCCGGAAAAATTGAGAATTCCGCTTATTCTAAGAGATATTGATGGTTTCAGTTATAACGAAATTGCGAAGCAATTGGAGTGCGAAGTAGGTACGGTTAAATCAAGGATATTCAGAGCGCGAGAAAGTCTTAAATTGATTTTAGCACCTTATCAGAAAGAATTATTATAGATTCTTTTTGGGGGAAACTACAATGAACAACATGCCCAACGATGAAAAAAAATATTTTGCAGTATTCAAAAAATATTCTCTTGGGATCGGTTTATTTGCTCTTACAGTTACACTGATGTTGTTTTTCAAAAACAATAGGCAAAATATAACCACAATTATCGAAGAGGGTAAGGGGAGTTTGATCGATTTTTATACTAAGAATTTAAAACCATTATTCTTTAAAACAGATATTACAAATGAAGATGTATTTAACTTTGCGCTTTATCAAAACCTTCCATTAAATAAAAAAGAAGATAAAATTCTTCAGATAAATGACGAATCTTCCGGATATGATATTTTTCAAATTCAACCTGTTGCGTATAATGATAATACTAAAAATTATGAAGAATTTATTCGTTACCTCGACTTGAATAATAAACAAAAATCGGATGTCGATTCAATTCTTGAATTTTACAAAGGTGAGCTCTACTCTTCCATACTTGTGAACGATGAAAATACAATAGCAGTCAATCCGCGAATAATAAATTTACAAAAAGCTATAATGGCCGATTTGGTAGCTTTTGCTCAAAAGGTGAGCAGCAAAAGATCTAAAGATTTGTTACCAATTAATTATTCATTTGAAAGTAATCCTGAAGTAGAAGATATGATAAATATTGCAAAGACAGAGGATAAAAATGATTTCATATTTTTTACTCCGGATACAGTTTTTATGCAGAAGTGTGAGTTTGATAAAGATAAAGTTAAAAAGGAGTTAGCATTAGCTAAGGAAGATATTAGGCTTGCAAGAGACAGATTGAATGATCTGAAAATAAAGGTTAATATTGACAAGAATGGTTTTGAAATTGCAATCGATTCGATTATTCAAAATAACTTGCATTTTATGATAGATTCAACCGGCTTCACTGTAGCATGCCAGAAAATTGAAAAACATGATTTCAAAAAATTTGTGAATTTGGAAAACAATCTGCATGCTGTGAAAGAAATGTTAAAATCATTCACAGTGAGAACAACAAGAGACGGAAGGAAAGAGAAAAGTAAATCGAACGATCTAAAATTTAATTTAGATGATGATGAAATAAAGTTCGAGATAAATGTTAATCTTGACTCATTAATAGAGAGTTCATTAAAATTTATCGATGCGATTGATTTTGAGAAGTATGATAAAATGAGTGTTGATATTGATTCATTACTAAAAGAACTTGAATTGATAAAGAGAGATTCGCTGATTAAAATAAATGTTCGTGAATCCAGGACTCGAATGAAATAATGGATTATAAAATATAAAGATTTGACACTTTAGTCCTTCCACGTGAGCATGATCAGGGTTTTCAATTAATATAATAAACCTTGTTAACTATTATTTAATCGATTGCTTTACAAATACTTAATTTTCTATTAAATTGAAATCCGTATAATTAGTCTAAGCGATTTTTGGTACAAACTATTTTGGCTTTTGATGAAACTTCCTTTTATTGATATTAAAACTTCGAGAAAATTAGAAAATGCAATTTTCATTTCAATTCTTCTTTTATTATTCAAAATAATTTACCCATCATTATCTTCTTTTATAATAGTAGTGATCAATGAGTTTCTAATTTTCACTTCGATATACTTTTGGTTGCTTTATGTTATTGATTTTCTTCATTCTAAGTCACCCGCACCACTTTCAATTGTATTGAACGCCGGCATTTTAAATGCATTGATATTTTTTATCATTTCCGTTTCTGCTTCTCTTTTCGGTGATTCTAAGGATCTGGGATCAATTACGAACTTTATCTATTCAATTTTCGTCACATTTGTAGTTTTCGTTTTTATCGGAGCGTTAACATATATAATCTCAGCATTTAGAGAATTATTTTATTTGAGACAGCAGCGCGATCCCTCGACCTACTATAACACGATGCTTACATTTTTCGCACTTACGTTCGTTTCAAATATATTTTTACGATTGGATCCTTCACTTGATTACTTGAAAAATTCATTTTATGTGGTTTCAATAATTTTGATCTCAATAAATTCTTTAAGAGTTGCCTGGATAGCATTCCTCATAAAAAAACAGAAAATATATTTACTAATTATATCGATTATACTATCTATTCTTTTCGGATTTAATTTTGCTCTTACGCTCGAAGCCAATTTCATTCAACAGATGTTAATGAATTTTTCACCCGGTCTTCATACAATTCTTAATCTAGTAATGATCTATGGTACTATTTATTTCGGAGTTATATTCTTTACTACATTATTCCATTTACCTACCGCAGAGGCTTTCGATAGAAAAGCCGAAGAAGTAACATCTTTGATTGATTTGAGTAAACTTATAACTCAAGTATTTGACTTCAAAGAATTAGCTGATACTGTTACATCTATTACAATGAAAGTGTGCAACTCAGACGCTGCCTGGTTGGTTACACAGTCCGAAGGTAATTATGAATTAAACTCCGTGAATAACATTGGTTATATTGAGGCTGAAAAGATTACTAATTCTTTATTGGTAGAGAGCGCTTATAGAATTGACGAAGTAAAAACTATCAACGACCACCCGATAAAGATAAAGATTAAAACGGATATTAGAACATTCAATTATAAATCGATTGCGGTTGCGCCGTTAAAAGTGCATAACGAAACAAATGGATTTTTGTTTGCTGCGAGAAAGCATAATTTTGTGTTCGATGATGACGATAAAAAAGCAGTAGGAGCTTTTGCCGATTATGCCGCGGTTGCGCTTGAGAATGCGAAACTAATTGAAGAATCTTTGGAAAAGGAAAGACTTGAAAAAGAACTTGATGTTGCAAGAGAAATTCAATATAAAATTCTACCTACCGAAACTCCTAAATTTTCAAATCTCGAAATTTCGGCTTTGTTTGTTCCCGCGTTTGAAGTAGGGGGCGACTATTATGATTTCTTCAAGCTAGATGAAAATAGATTGGGATTTGTTATTGC